>NZ_BAAJYR010000012.1:0-45382 GCF_057546605.1 Acidovorax sp. KPB24-03
GTGGGCGAGTCGGGCTCGGGCAAGTCCGTCACCTCGCTGGCGCTGATGCGGCTGGTCGAGCATGGCGGCGGAAAGATCGTGGGCGGCTCCATCGCGCTGCGCCGCAGCAGCGGGCAGGTGCTGGACATGCGCCGCGCCAGCAACGCCACGCTGCAGTCGGTGCGTGGTGCCGACGTGGCCATGATCTTCCAGGAGCCCATGACCTCGCTGAACCCCGTGTTCACGGCGGGCGAGCAGATCGCGGAGTCCATTCGCTACCACCAGGGCAAGGACCGGGCGGCGGCGCGCGCCGAGGCCCTGCGCATGCTGGAACTGGTGCGCATTCCCGAGGCGCGCAATGTGCTCGACCGGTTTCCGCACCAACTGTCCGGCGGCATGCGCCAGCGCGTGATGATCGCCATGGCGCTGTCGTGCAAGCCCCAGCTGCTGATCGCCGACGAGCCCACCACCGCGCTGGACGTGACCATCCAGGCGCAGATCCTGCAGCTGATCCGCCAGCTGCAGGAAGAGATGCGCATGGGCGTGATCTTCATCACCCACGACATGGGCGTGGTGGCCGAGGTGGCTGACCGCGTGCTGGTCATGTACCGCGGCGACAAGGTGGAAGAGGGCCCTTCCGCCCAGATCTTCGCCGCCCCGCAGCATGCCTACACGCAGGCGCTGCTGTCGGCCGTGCCCAAGCTGGGCGCCATGCAGGGCACCGACCTGCCGCGGCATTTCGAACTGCTGCGACCTTCCGGCGATGCCGCGACGGCGCCGGTCCTGCAATCCACGCCGGTGGATACGCGCCCCGCAGGGGCCCAGCCCATCCTGCGGGTGAAAGACCTGGTGACGCGTTTCGACCTGCGCTCGGGGCTGTTCAACCGCGTCAAGCGCCGCGTGCATGCGGTGGAAAAGGTGAGCTTCGACCTCTATCCGGGCGAGACGCTGGCGCTGGTGGGCGAATCCGGCTGCGGCAAGTCCACCACGGGCCGCTCGCTGCTGCGTCTGGTGGACAGCCAGAGCGGTGCCATCGAGTTCGGCGGGCGCAACATCCTGGACCTGCCCACGAGCGAGGTCCAGGCGCTGCGCCGCGACATCCAGTTCATTTTCCAGGACCCGTTCGCCTCCCTCGATCCGCGCCTGACCGTCGGCTTTTCGATCATGGAGCCGCTGCTGGTGCACAAGGTGGCCAGCGGCCGGCAGGCGCAGGAGCGCGTGGACTGGCTGCTGGAAAAGGTGGGGCTGCCGCGCGACTACGCGCAGCGCTACCCGCACGAGTTCTCGGGCGGCCAGCGCCAGCGCATCGCCATCGCACGGGCGCTGGCCCTCAACCCCAAGGTGGTGGTGGCGGACGAATCCGTGTCGGCACTGGATGTGTCCATCCAGGCGCAGATCGTCAACCTGATGCTGGACCTGCAGCGCGAGCTGGGGGTGGCGTTTCTTTTCATCTCGCACGACATGGCCGTCGTCGAGCGCATCAGCCACCGCGTGGCGGTGATGTTCCTCGGCCAGATCGTGGAGATCGGACCGCGCCGCGCGATCTTCGAGAACCCGCAGCATGCCTATACCAAAAAGCTCATGTCCGCCGTGCCCGTCGCCGACCCGGCGCGCCGGCACCTCCGGCGCACGCTGCTGGAGGGGGACATTCCCAGCCCCATCCGGGCGGTGGGCGACGAGCCCGTGGTGCTGCCGATGGTGCAGGTGGGACCCGGCCATTTCGTGGCGCCGCAAGGGGGGTGATGTTTCCAACTCAAATCGACCTTCAGCGCTTGCCTGACAAGCGAAAGCAGCTATCCATTTTGAAAACCCCTGATCTTTTCCACACCGGAGTTCACCCATGAAGAAAGCTTCCACCCGCCGCATCGCCTTCAGCCTGCTGGCCCTGGCCATGTCCGGCTCCGCGCTGGCCGCCGGCAACGCCGTGCTGGCCATCTACCAGCAGCCCGAGACGCTCGACCCCTACAACACCAACACGACCATCACCACGGCCGTGACCAAGAGTTTCTATGAAGGCCTGTTCGCGTTCGACAAGGACATGAAGGTCAAGAACGTGCTGGCCGAGAGCTACGAAGTGTCGAACGACGGCCTCGTCTATACCTTCAAGCTGCGCTCGGGCGTCAAGTTCCACGACGGCACCGACTTCAACGCCGCCGCGGCCAAGGCCACCCTCGACCGCGTGATGAACCCCGAGAACCGCCTGCTGCGCGCCAACCAGTTCAACCGCGTCGCCAAGGTCGAGGCCGTGAACCCGACCACGCTGCGCATCACGCTCAAGGAGCCCTTCGGTCCCTTCATCAATGCGCTGGCCCACGCCTCGGCCGCGATGATCTCGCCCGCCGCGCTGGCCAAGTGGGGCAGCAAGGACATCGCCTTCCACCCCGTGGGCACCGGCCCGTTCGAGTTCGTCGAATGGAAGCAGACCGAGGCCATCGTGGGCAAGAAGTTCGCGGGCTACTGGAAGAAGGGCTATCCCAAGGTCGATCAGGTCACCTGGAAGCCTGTGATCGAGAACAACACCCGCGCTGCCATGCTGCAGACGGGCGAGGCCGACTTCGCCTTCACGCTGCCCTATGAGCAGATCGCCACGCTCAAGAAGAGCGACAAGGTCACGGTGGTGTCCGCGCCGTCGATCATCCAGCGCTTCCTCACCTTCAACATGCTGCAAAAGCCGTATGACAACCCCAAGGTGCGCGAAGCGATCGGCTACGCCATCAACAAGGAAGCGCTGGCCAAGGTGGCCTTCAACGGCCATGCCTTCCCGGCCCAGGGCTTCGTGCCGCAGGGCGTGGAATACGCGGTGAAGATGCAGCCCATTCCCTACAACGTGGCCAAGGCCAAGGAACTGCTGAAGGAAGCGGGCTACCCCAACGGTTTCGAATCCGTGTTGTGGAGCGGCTACAACAACACCACCAGCCAGAAGGTGATCCAGTTCATTCAGCAGCAGTTGCAGCAGGTCGGCATCAAGGTGTCGGTGCAGGCACTGGAGCCCGGCCAGCGCGCCGAGCAGGTGGATTCATGGCCCGATCCCAAGACCGCCAAGGTGCGCCTGTACTACATCGGCTGGTCTTCCTCCACCGGCGAGGCCGACTGGGCGTTGCGCCCCCTGTTCTCCACGGAGTCGTGGGCGCCGAAGCTGGCGAACTACGCCTTCTATAGCAACCCCGTGGTGGACGAGTCCATCGCCAAGGCGCTGCTGACCACCAACGGCGCCGAGCGCGCGGCGCTCTACAAGACCGCGCAGGAGCAACTCGCCAAGGACCTGCCGCGCATCCCGCTGGTGACGGAGGACGTGCTATACGCCCACGCCAAGCGCCTGTCCGGTGTGCATGTGATGCCCGACGGCAACATCAACAGCGACGAGATCGACCTGAAATAACAGGCCAAGACCGCCCCGCACGCTGATCCGGCGTGCGCGGGGCTGCTCCTGTTTTCATCAAAAAACACATCGCTGCGCCCGCAGCGCCGCACCCATGCTGAACTACTTTCTCAAACGACTGCTGGGACTCTTGCCCACGCTGCTGATCGTGGCTGTGCTGGTGTTCCTGTTCGTCCACATGCTACCCGGCGACCCCGCGCGCCTGGCGGCGGGGCAGGACGCCGACGAGGCCGCCGTCGCGGTAGTGCGCCACGACCTGGGCCTGGACAGGCCGCTGCCCGAGCAGTTCGTGCACTTCTTCACGCGCATGGTTCAGGGCGACTTCGGCAAGTCCATCCGCACCGGCCGCACGGTGGCGGCCGAGATCGGCGAGCGGTTCATGCCCACGCTGGCGCTCACGGTCACCAGCATGGTCTGGGCGGTCATCTTCGGCATGGGCATCGGCATCATCTCGGCCGTGTATCGCAACCAATGGCCCGACCGGCTGGGCATGACGCTGGCGGTATCGGGCATCTCGTTTCCCGCGTTCGCGCTGGGCATGGTGCTGATGCAGGTGTTCTCGGTCAACCTGGGCTGGTTGCCCACGGTGGGTGCGGCAAGCTGGCAGCACTACATCCTGCCCTCCATCACGTTGGGGGCGGCCGTTGCCGCGGTGATGGCGCGCTTCACCCGCGCGTCGTTCGTCGAGGTGGTGCAGGAAGACTTCGTGCGCACGGCGCGCGCCAAGGGGCTCAACGAGCGCCTCGTGATCTTGAAGCATTGCCTGCGCAATGCGCTCATTCCCGTCATCACCATGATGGGGCTGCAGTTCGGCTTCCTGCTGGGCGGCTCCATCGTGGTGGAGGCCGTCTTCAACTGGCCGGGCCTGGGTCGCCTGCTGGTGGATGCCGTGACCATGCGGGACTACCCCGTGATCCAGACGCTGGTGCTGCTGTTCTCGCTGGAGTTCATCCTCATCAATCTCGTGGTGGACATGCTCTACGGCTTCATCAATCCCACCATCCGCTACAAGTGACCACGGCGGCCTGCATCCCATTCCACGAACACGAAGAGACGGTATGACCACGCCCTCCATCCCCACGCCCCCCGATGCCGCGCAACTGGCGGCCGCCTCGGTGGCGCCTGCCGCTGCCAGTTCCGGCGCGGTCCGCACGCCCTGGCGCGAGTTCTGGCGCAAGTTCAAGAAGCAGCGCGTGGCCATGGTGGCGCTGGCTTTCGTGCTGCTGCTGGTGCTGGTGGCCGTGCTGGCACCGGTCCTGGTGCCTTACGACCCCGAAGGCTTTTTCGACTACGAAAGGCTGAACGAACTGCCGTCGGCCGTCCACTGGTTCGGCGTGGACCCGCTGGGGCGCGACATCTTCAGCCGCATCCTGATGGGCGCGCGAATCTCGCTGGCGGCGGGATTCCTGTCGGTGCTCATCGGCTGCCTGATCGGCACGACCCTCGGTCTGCTGGCCGGGTACTACGAGGGATGGTGGGACCGCGTGGTGATGCGCATCTCGGACGTGCTGTTCGCCTTCCCCGGCATCTTGCTGGCGCTCGGCGTGGTAGCCATCCTGGGTAGCAACATGACGAACGTCATCGTGGCCGTGGCGGTGTTCAGCGTGCCGGCCTTCGCGCGGCTGGTGCGCGGCAACACGCTGGTGCTCAAGCAGATGACCTACATCGAATCGGCGCGCAGCATCGGTGCGTCGGACTGGACCATCATCGTGCGGCACATCCTGCCGGGCACGATCTCTTCGATCGTCGTGTACTTCACGATGCGCGTGGGCACCTCGATCATCACGGCGGCCAGCCTGTCGTTCCTGGGCATGGGCGCGCAGCCGCCCACGCCGGAATGGGGCGCCATGCTCAACGAGGCCCGTGCGGACATGGTGAACGCACCGCACGTGGCGCTGTTCCCCAGCCTGGCCATTTTCCTGACCGTGCTCGCCTTCAATTTGCTGGGGGACGGCTTGCGCGATGCCCTCGACCCGAAGATCGACCGGCAGTCATGAGACCGTCTTTGACAGGCATCACGGCGGCATTGGTGCCGCCACGCATCGGCAACCTGCTGGCCGGGCCACTCGATGCCATCACCGACGTGGCGGGCGTGACCGTGGGGCATGCGACGCGCGATGACGGTCCGGTGCAGACCGGCGTCACCGTGATCCATCCGCATGGGCTGGACCCCTATCGCCACAAGGTGCCGGCCGGTGCGTCGGTGATCAATGGCTTCGGCAAGAGCGTGGGCCTGGTGCAGTTGGCGGAATTGGGGCAACTGGAGACGCCCATCGCGTTGACCAACACCTTCTCTGTCGGCGCCATGGCCCAGGCGCAGATCCGCCAATGCATCGAGGCCAATCCGGAGACGGGCAGGGCGCTGCCCACGGTCAATCCGCTGGTGCTGGAGTGCAATGACGGTTTTTTGAACGACATCCAGCGCATGGCCCTGGACGGGGGCGACTACCTGGCGGCGTGCGGCAACGCCGGCGCGCGCGCGGCACAGGGTTCGGTGGGTGCGGGGCGGGGCATGTCGAGTTTCCAGCTGAAAGGCGGCATCGGCACGGCGTCGCGCCGGGTGCCGCTGCGCCAGGGGGGCATCTGCACGGTCGGCGCACTGGTGTTGGCCAACTACGGGCTGCTTCCGAACCTGGTATGGGGCGGCAAGGCCATCGGTGCCGAAGTGGCCACCCTGCTGGACGACAGCGCGCGCGCGCAGTCTGCGGAGACCGAACGCGGCTCCATCATCATGGTGCTTGCCACCGATGCGCCGCTGGATGCCCGCCAACTGAACCGCCTGGCCCTGCGCGCGGGCGCAGGTCTGGCACGCACCGGCTCAGTCTACGGCCATGGCAGCGGCGACATCGCCCTGGCGTTCTCCACGGGCTACACCCTGCCGCATCTGGCGGACCAGCCCATGCCGGCCACGCCGATGCTGCATGAAACCTTGCTGGACGGCCTGTTCCAGGCAGCGGCCGACAGCGTGGAGCAGGCCATCGTCCATGCCCTGTGGCATGCCACGCCCGTCACCGGCCGGGATGGGCACCACCGCCCTGCATTGCGCGGGTTGCTGCCCTGTCTGCCCGCATCGATTTCCTGAAGACCCCTCCATGAAAATTCTCATTTCCGTCGATATCGAAGGCGTCGCGGGCGTCTACCACCCCGAGCAGGTGCGGCCCGGCAATCCCGAATACGAGCGCGCGCGGCGCCTGATGGCGGCCGAGGCCAACGCGGCGATCGCCGGCGCCTTCGATGCCGGGGCCTCCGAGGTCTACGTGAACGATTCGCACGGTGGTTTCCGGAACATGCCGCCGGACCTGCTCGACGAACGCGCGCAGGCCATCCAGGGCAAGCCCCGCTACCTGAGCATGGTGGCGGGCGTGGAACTGGGCATGGACGGCGTGTGCATCATCGGCTATCACTCCCGAGCCCAGGGGCGCGGCATTCTGGCCCACACCATCAACAGCTTCGCCTTCGCGCGCATCGCCTTCAACGGCCAGGAACTGGGCGAGGCGGGGATCTATGGCGCCCTGGCAGGCGCCTATGGGGTGCCGGTGATCATGGGGTCGGGTGACGACGTGTTCATCGCGGAAACCCAGCCGCTGTTTCCCCAGGCCCGGTTCGTGCAAACCAAGCGGGCGACGGGCCAGACGAGCGGCATCAGCCTGTCGCCGGCGCAGTCCTGCGCGGCCATCCGGGCGGGCGTGGCGGCAGCCGTGCAGGATCGCGCTGCCGTACCGCCTTTTCGCATCGAGGGCGAGATTCTGGTGGATGTGCAGGCCCAGACGCCTGCACTGGCCGATCTGTTCTGCCAGTGGCCCACGCTGGAGCGCGTGGCCTCCGACTCCGTGCGGTTTCAGGCCCCCGACACCGAGTCGGCCGTGCGAATGGTCAATTGCCTGTCGGCCATGTCGAGCATGCTGCGATGAACGGCGAACCGCATTTTTTTTGGCGCGCCCGCGAAGGTCGGCATCCTGGCCGGCATGGGGCCGGCGGCTGGTGTGGATTTCGCCCGCCTGTTCCTCAAGGCGTCCGAGCGCTGGCTGCGGGACCATGGCTTGGCGGTTCAGGACCAGGCATACCCCGAGCACTGGATGGCACAGGTCCCGGTGGCGGACCGGTCCCGCGCGCTCAGCGATGCAAACGCACCGCAGCCATTGGACGAAATGGCGCGGGTGCTGCAGCAACTCTCTGCTGTGGGCGCCCGCGCCGTGGCCATCTCGTGCAACACCGCGCACGCCTGGCACGCTGCACTGCAGGAGCGGGTGCCGTCCGTGGACCTGCTGCACATCGCGCGTGAGACTGCCGCCGAATTGCAGCGGCGGGCATCCGCCAAGTGGCGCTGCTGGCCACGCAAGGCACCTACGGCATGGGCTTGTACGACACCGTCATGGCGGCCCATGGCATCGAATGCGTGATTCCCGAGCCATCCGAGCGTGAAGAACTCATGCAGGGCATCTACCAAGGGGTCAAGGCCGGGAACCTGGCGTTGGCGCAGGCATGTTTCACGCGCGTGGGCAGGCAGTTGCGTGGGCGCCATGGCGATGGCATCGCCTTGATCATGGCCTGCACCGAAATCCCGCTGGCCTTGCCCCAGGCCCCGCAAGCGCAAGGCTGGACATTGATCGATCCTTCCGAAATCCTGGCCATGGCGCTGGCCCGCAAGGCCTACGAAGGGCACGTCGGGCACTGATCCGGCAGGGCTTGGCCGTTGCGGCATGCGACGGGGCGCAGAGACTGGCCACAATAGCGCCATGTCCGATGTGCATTCCCCCGAACTCCTCGCGCAAGTGGCCGCGCTGCCGCCGCTGCCGGGTGTCTACCGCTACTTTGATGCGCAAGGCGCCTTGCTCTATGTGGGCAAGGCACGCAACCTCAAGAAGCGCGTCTCCAGCTACTTCACCAAGACCCATGGCGGTACGCGGATCGGCCACATGGTGGGCCGGATCGTCCGGCTGGAAACCACGGTGGTGCGCTCCGAGGCCGAGGCACTGCTGCTGGAAAACAACCTCATCAAGTCGCTGAATCCGAAATACAACATTCTGTTTCGGGACGACAAGAGCTATCCGTATCTCAAGATCACCGGCGTGGCCGGCAAGGACGGCACCGGCGAGGCGCCAAGCCAGCTCTTCCCGCGCATGGCCTACTACCGCGGCGCCATCGACAAGCGGCACCGCTACTTCGGTCCTTACCCGGGGGCCTGGGCGGTCAAGGAAACCATCTTGCTGCTGCAGAAGGTTTTTCGCCTGCGCACCTGCGAAGACACGGTGTTTGCCAACCGCACCCGGCCCTGCCTGTTGTATCAGATCAAGCGCTGTACCGGTCCCTGCGTGGATTTGATCTCGCCCCAGGCCTACGCGAGCGATGTCGCGCATGCGGAAGCCATGCTGCGGGGCGAGACGCAAGAGCTGCTGCGATCGATGGAGGCCCGCATGATGGAGCATTCCGGCCGCCTCGAGTTCGAGCAGGCAGCCGATGTACGCAACCAGATCACCGCGCTGTCGCGCGTGTTGCACCAGCAGGCCATCGAAACCGTGTCCGACAAGGATGTGGACATTCTGGCAGTGAAGGTGCTGGGGGGGCGCGCCTGCGTGAATCTGGCCATGGTGCGGGGAGGTCGGCACCTGGGCGACCGGGCGTACTTTCCCGTGCACGTGGAAGACGCTGCGGCCGTATTCCAGGCAGAGGAGGCCGCGGACGACGCTGGGTCCACGAGTGAGGCCGCTTCCATTGAAGGCGGGCAGGGCGGTGAATTGGCTGGCGCCACGGTGGATGAAGGAAAGTCGGCTCAGTCCATGCGTTCTGCACCGGCGCGTTCCGTCGAGGCGCAGGTGCTGGAGGCCTTCATCGCGCAGCATTACATCGGCGTGCCGGTGCCCCCTGCGCTCATCGTGAGCCACCCGGTCGATCGCGCATTGATCGATGCGCTGTCCCAACAGACCGGCGTGCGGGTGACGGCGGTGCACCAGCCGCGGGAGCAGCGCCGCGCCTGGCTGGACATGGCTCAGAAAAATGCAGACATCCAGCTGGCCCGCCTGCTGGCCGAAGAGGGTTCGCAGCAGGCGCGTACCCGGGCCCTCGCCGAGGCGCTGGACCTGAGCGAAGAGGACCTCGATACCCTCACGATCGAGTGCTTCGACATCTCGCACACGGCGGGCGAGTCCACTCAGGCGTCTTGCGTGGTGTTCCACCATCACAAAATGCAGAGCAGCGAGTATCGGCGCTTCAAGATCGAAGGCATCACGGGCGGAGACGACTATGCAGCCATGCGGCAGGTGCTCATGCGCCGCTACAGCAAGGTCGCGGAAGCGCAGCGCGAGGCCGGGGGCGCGGAGCCCGCGCCAGGCCAAGCCCGGCTGCCCGACCTGGTGCTGGTGGACGGCGGCAAGGGGCAGGTGAGCATGGCGCGCGAGGTGTTCACCGAACTCGGCCTGGACCTCAGTCGCATCGTCGGCGTCGAAAAAGGCGAGGGCCGAAAGGTGGGGCTGGAAGAATTGGTGTTTGCCGATGGGCGTGAAAAGGTCTACCTGGGCCGGGACTCCGCTGCCTTGATGCTGGTCGCTCAGATCCGGGACGAGGCGCACCGCTTCGCGATCACCGGCATGCGGGCGGCGCGGGCCAAGGTGCGTGTGGGCGGGGGGCAACTGGAGGAGATTCCGGGCGTGGGGCCGAAGAAGCGGGCTCGGCTGCTGCAGCGGTTCGGCGGCGTGCGCGGTGTCGCAGCGGCCAGCGTGGAGGACCTGATCACAGTGGAGGGCATTTCGCGCGATCTGGCCGAGGAGATCTATCGCGCGCTGCGTTGACTGGATTGGCCTCGTTCGGCGATGGTGGCCGAACGGGCATGACACAATCGCCGCATGTTCCTGACCATCCCCACCATCATGACCTGGACGCGCATCGTCGCGATACCTTTGATCGTGGGGGTGTTCTATGCGCCACTGGAGCCGACCACGCGCAATCTCATCGCGACGGTGATGTTCGTCATCTTCGCCGCGACGGACTGGCTGGATGGCTATCTGGCGCGCAAGCTCAACCAGACCTCGTCGTTCGGCGCCTTCCTCGACCCGGTGGCAGACAAGTTCCTGGTCTGTGCCTCCTTGCTCGTGCTCGTGCATCTTCAGCGGGCCGATGTCTTCGTTGCGATGATCATCATCGGGCGCGAAATCGCAATCTCGGCACTGCGCGAGTGGATGGCGCAAATCGGCGCGTCGCGCAGCGTGGCTGTGCACATGCTGGGCAAGGTCAAGACCACGGTGCAGATGATCGCGATCCCTTTTCTTCTGTACGACGGACAGCTGTTCGGCGTGGTCGACACGGGCGTCTGGGGCACATGGCTGATCTGGATTGCCGCTGTGCTCACGGTGTGGTCGATGGTGTATTACCTTCAGAAGGCGCTTCCGGAAATTCGGGCGCGGGTCAAGAAGTGACGGTGCATTGCATCGTGGATGGACGGGTGGTGCGAGCACGGGAATTCCGTCCAGCAGATTGTCAATACGGGATGTGCCTATGGGCGCAACGCCACCGAGAAAAAGCCCTTGGAAGCCCCGGCCCGCTTCACAAATGCGTCTAGAATTCGCTGCTACGCTGCCGTAAAACGGCGCACTGTATTGACACCCGGAAAGTCGATGGCTTTAATCTGACACAGCAGAATCTGCCCCAGTGTCAGCCCTTCCCCGCCTGCTTGATGTGCCACTTCGTTGCGGCTCGGTACGGCGCGTGTCGGAGGGCCAGATTTGCAAAAGACATTCCATCCACTCTTTTCCCGAGAGGCTTCTTGTGAATAAAACCGAACTGATTGAGCACATTGCTAACAACGCCGACATCTCCAAGGCTGCAGCAGCGCGAGCGCTGGAGTCCACGATCGAGGCGGTCAAGAAGACCCTGAAGAAGGGCGGTACGGTGTCTCTCGTCGGTTTTGGCACTTTTGCCGTGGGCAAGCGCGCTGCGCGCACCGGCCGTAATCCCCGTACGGGCGATACGATTAAGATCAAGGCTGCTAAAGTCCCGAAGTTCCGTCCAGGCAAGGCATTGAAGGATGCTCTGAACTGATGGTTTATGTTTAAGGTGGGGTGCTTAGCTCAGTTGGTAGAGCGGCGCCCTTACAAGGCGTAGGTCGGCGGTTCGACCCCGTCAGCACCCACCACTGAACAAAAAAGGCGAACGCGAGTTCGCCTTTTCTTTTGTCGCCACTGAAAGATCGCACATGTTCGAATCCATCCGCAAGCACTCCAAGATCGTGATGTTCTTGCTGTTCTTGCTGATCATTCCGTCTTTTGTCCTTGTCGGCATCGACCGCAGCTACTTCTCCAGCAAGAGTCCAGTGGTCGCACGCGTCGATGGCCACGACATCACGCAGGACGAATGGGACAACGCCCATCGCGCTGAAACGGACCGCATTCGCGCGCAATCTCCCACGGTGGATGCCAAGCTGCTCGACACGCCTCAGGCGCGCTATGCGACCTTGGAGCGGATGGTGCGTGATCGTGTTTTGCAGACCGCCGCGCAGAAGATGCACCTCATCGCCAGCGACGCGCAGCTGGCCCGCACTTTGCAGGGCATTCCTGCCATCGCGAATCTCAGGCGCCCGGATGGCACGCTGGATGCGGAGGCCTATCGCGCCATCGTAGGAGCGCAGGGACTGACGCCGGAAGGTTTTGAAGCCAATGTGCGCCGCGACATTTCCGTGAATCAGGTGATGTCGGGTGTGCTGGGTTCGGCCTTCAGCAGCAACGCACAATCTCAACTGGCGCTGGACGCGTTGTATCAGCGGCGCGAAATCCAGATCGCGCGCTTCAATGCCGCCGACTTCGCCACCAAGGTCACGCCTTCGGATGCCGACCTGGAGGCTTATTACACGTCGCATGCAGCGTCGTTCCAGCAGTCCGAGCAGGCCAACATCGAATATGTGGTGCTGGACACGAATGCAGTGCAGTCCAGCATCGTCGTGAACGAAGAAGACCTGCGCACCTATTACAAGCAAAATCTGGAACGCTTGGCTGGCAAGGAAGAGCGCCGCGCCAGCCACATCCTGATCAATGCGAGCAAGGACGCCCCTGCTGCCGATCGTGAAAAAGCCAAGGCACGTGCGACCGAACTGCTGGAGCAGGTTCGCAAGGCCCCTGGCACGTTCGCCGAATTGGCCAAGAAATACTCGCAGGATACTGGCTCCGCAGCCTCTGGCGGAGATCTGGATTTCTTCGCCCGCGGTGCGATGGTCAAACCGTTCGAGGATGCCGCCTTCTCCATGAAGAAGGGCGAGATCAGCAACGTGGTGGAGTCCGACTTCGGCTATCACATCATTTTGTTGACCGACATCAAGGCGCCCAAGCAACCCAGCTTCGAGCAATTGCGCCCCACGCTAGAGACAGAGCTGAAGCAGCAGCAGGCCCAACGCAAGTTTGCGGAAGTGGCCGAAGCGTTCACCAACGGGGTGTACGAACAGGCAGACGGTCTGCAATCCGTCGCAGAGAAGCTCAAGCTCAAGGTGCAGACCGCCAATGGCGTGACGCGCACGCCTGCTGCGGGGGCGCAGGGGCCTTTGGCCAATCAGCGCTTCCTGGAGGCTCTGTTCTCCCCGGATTCGCTGGAGCACAAGCGGAACACCGAAGCCATCGAAACCGGGCCCAGCGCCCTGGTGGCCGGGCGAATCACGTCGTATACGCCTGCGCGTGCATTGCCGCTGCAAGATGTTCGTGCCCGCGTTAAGGATTTGTATGTGGCTGAGAAGTCCGCGGAAATGGCTCGCAAGGAAGGTGAAGCCAAGCTTGCGGCCTGGAAGGCTGCACCTGCATCGGCCACAGGCCTCGCGCCTGCGCTCACCGTCTCTCGGGATCAGCCGCAGAATCTGCCTCGGCCTGTGATCGATGCCGCGCTGCAGTCCAATGTGGATGCTTTGCCTTCATGGACTGGCGTGAGCCTGGGCGCCCAGGGCTACGCTGTGGTGAAGGTCAACCGCTTGGTGCCCCGTCCTGCCCCTGATGAGGCGGCAAACCGCCAACAACATCAGCAGTATGCGCAGGCTGCAGGTTCCGCTGAAGCGTTGGCATATTACGAATTGCTGAAAGACCGCTTCAAGGTGCAGTTCAAGGTACCTCGCCCAGCGGTTGCGCCTGTTCTGGAAAATTGATGGCTTTTTCTCAGAGATCGATTGATTTGTGGGTATAATTTAAGTCTGCGGTGGCTGTAGCTCAGTTGGTAGAGTCCAGGATTGTGATTCCTGTTGTCGTGGGTTCGAGCCCCATCAGCCACCCCACCTACAAAAAGTCCTTGTGAAACAAGGGCTTAGGTCAGTGCAAAGCTGATCGGTGTAGCACCTTGTCTAGCACAAGGTGTAGCACTCCAAAGCATTCGCAAGCTCCTGCATGGAGCTTGCCCAGTGCGAAACACCTACCAGAACCGTCATGGCACCTTCTACATTCGCTTGAAGGTTCCCAAGGCTCTTCTTCCACATGTCACCAAGCCGAAGGTGGTCCAGAGTCTCAAGACAAAGGATCGCCGACAGGCTTACATTCGTTCAATGGAAGCCAGCTTGGCCTTTGAACGATGGGTCCTAGACATGAAGAAAAACTATGGAATTTCTGACAGCAATAGGGAGCTTGTTGTCACTTTGCCCAACGGGGTGAAGATGGAGTTCGACTTGGAGAAGGCTACTGAGAAGGATGCCTATGAATCGTTGATGGGCTCACCAATGGTTCAAAACGCCTCTCCAATCGTTGAGACAGTGAGGGAAGCTACTCCCCTACCTCAAGTGCCAGCTTGGGCCTTGAAGGCACGCCTGGTTGATATTTTTGACTCCTACAAGATCGCCAAGAGCAAAACTTTTTCCCAAGCCACCCAAGACGGCTACTTCCCTCGGATTGAGAAATTCATCAATTTTTGCAGAGCCAAGGGTATTGGCTACATTGAAGAAGTTCGCAAAAGCCATGCGAGTGACTACCGGGAAGAAGTCACCAAGTTGCAGGATAGCCCCTTGACGGTGGATAACTACACCAAGACATTGAAGGGCTTCTTTGACTTTGCCATCAGTGTGGGCAAGTATTCTTTTGAGAACCCCTTTGCCAACATGCACTTGGTCAAGAAGTCAGAGAGGGACAAGCACACTGACTCATGGTTGCCCTACACCAAAGACGAAATTCAACGAATGTTTGTTGAAAACTTTGAAGCCTACTGCAAGAGATTCAAAAAGCCAGACTTGTTCTTTGCTCCGTTGATCTCACTGACAACAGGCATGCGCGTCGATGAGATTGCCCAGCTTTATATCAGTGATATTTATCAAAAAGACGGCATTTGGGTCTTTGATATTAATGACAATGGAAGTGATAAAGAAGTCAAGACTCCTTCGTCTATCCGTTTGATGCCTTTTACAAGCCAGTTGCTCCAAACGAACTTCCTGGACTATTTTCATATGGTCAGGGAAAAGTATGGTGAAACGTCCTTGCTGTTTCCTTACCTGACCAAGACGGCTTCAAACGGCTATGCCAAGAATATTTCCTACAACTGGACTCAATACAAGCAAGAGTTCATTGCTGTAGATCAGTCTCAAAAGGTCTTCCACAGTCTGAGAAAGAATGTTGGGGCTGCAATGGCTGATAAGCTGGTTGACCTTCCACTGAGAAAACGTGTTCTTGGCCACACTCAAAATCAGGATGTCACCCAAACGATTTATGGCAAAGAATATTCTTTGCCAAATATTAGATCACTGCTGGAAAGTCTGGAGTGGAATATTGACTTCTCCAAATTTCAATTCAAATTCAAGAATGCCAATGTGCTTGCTGGGTGGGTCAATTCCAAGGTGATTAAAGCTCGCAAGAAGGCCCTGAAAGATACTCTGATGGAGAAGGCGGCAAGGCAAAGTCGATAGCTTAGATTTTCTTCTTAATCGCACTTGATACAGTGAAAATCATATGAATTTAACTACTGACAAGCCAATCAAGCGGTTCGTTTTTGGACTGCATGAGAATGGACCGGGCCTTGAAGTCATTGCTGTGGTCTTTAATGATGAAAGCAATGAGAAGATTCTCTTGACTGCTGAGAGCTTGAAATGGGTGAGTGATGTCCACAAGAAGACAGGAGCTTCAATCAATAGCTTAAATCGGTTGAGTTTGAGAAATCAAAGGTTGTGGGGCCTCTTGACAGGCTGATTGGATTTCGTATGTTTTTCTCAAAAAGGAGAATGGCATATGAAGTGGTTGAGAAAATTTTTTGCAAAACTGAGATTGTATTTTTTGGAGATTTTTCTTTATGTTTTATATTCTACGTGTTCGCTTAAAGTCAAATAAAGAATTAGAGCAATGCGACCATGCCATTATTGATCCTCCTGATGTTGAGATGTTTGTGGTTCTCAAGAGTGGAAGAAATATAAATGAATATGAGGGTCTATATGGAACAGTGGAGCAAGCAACTGCGGCATGCAAAAAATTTCAGGAATTAGAAGACTTAAAAAAGCAATACACCAATAATTGAGAGAAGCACCTTCGGGTGCTTTTTTCATGGGCCTGCTTTATTTGCAGCGCAAATGAAGTAGGAGGGATCAGAGCTTGTTCTTCTTGCCAGTCATGCCATTGAATCGTTCAGCTTCTTTGAGCTTCCTGATTCGTTCTGCGGCTACTGCTGCACCGATCTGATTTTCAAGCTGTGTGGCTCTTGCTTTCAATGAGGCAACTTTAAATGGATTCTTGGCATTGGCAATTTGGGTCATGAGTTCAGCCAGTTGAGAACGAAGCCCACCAATAGAGCCATCTGAAACGCCTCCTGTGGAGCTAGGAACTGATGGTGAGCCTGCTTTTTCCTCTGGATTTGTCGATAGCTTCTTCATTGGTACTGACTTGGGTTCTGCGCGAGGCATAGAAGGCTGCTGAGGCTGTGCGGCAGGTTGGGCCTGGGTAGGTGCTTCCTTGACCTTCTGCGGCTGTTTTGGCTCTTTGGTAGAGGTGAGCTTCTTGATTATGGCTTTATCGCCATATAAGCGATTTCTGTTGCTTCTGCCAGTCATAGGCTGACTGATCAGCTTCTTGTTGAACTGCCTTCTTGATTCAGTCAATCTCTTGAGGGTATCACTGACCTTCTTAAAGTCAGCATCATTGAATTGCTTTCTGTAGTCCGCACCTTTGGTAAGAAATTCATTCTTCAAACTCTTGAAGTCTGCACCATGCTCATAGACTGGGCCTTTCAAACGAAAAGCCTTCTGTGATCCATGAACTTTCAATGAGATGAACTTGTCATTGACTCTGGTTATTTCTCCAAAATTCTCCAAGTAATCAAAAAGCTGCTGTCTGTTGGTGATCTTGCCTTGCAAGATCTGATAACCAACATTGGAACTAATACTGTCCTTGTCTGGCTTTGTGGCTCTCACTTGTTTAACCAATTCTGAATCTGAATGAGGGAGAACCTTGGTTTCAAATTTTGAAGAGGATGCCTTCAGTGGATTTCTCACAACCTGATCATAACCAAGATTGTGATTAGTCACAGCATCAAAGGCATCCTTGAAATCTTCTTTTGCCTTTCCTACTGGAAAAGGGTTTAACTGCTTGCCAGTAGTTAACTCTGTCAATGGAATGATGTAGTTCAGTTCAACACGACCTTTGTCGGTGTGAATGTTCCAGAAGTCTGTGAAATTTACACCATGCTCAAGACCTGCCATGAACGTTTCGCGGAATGATTTAATAACTGCCATCAGTTGTTGATCGGTTGGATGTTCATTCGGCTCAAATGCCAAAGTGCCAGAAACATACTTGTGTTTTCTGTCTATGCTTTCGCAAGCCACAAGACAATCAGTCTCACTTCCAGTCAAAAATCTAGGCAAAGGTTTTCTTTCCACACCCTTATGATCGTGGGAGCCTTTGAGATAGTTAATCGCTTCTTGAACTGAATTCGTGCGATGACCTTGAACAACATTGATCACAAAATCGCACCTTAAATTTTCTTCTTTGGAGAAAATTTGTCCTTGATTTCTTGAATGGCAAGCAGTGTATTTTTGAGATCATCGACAAGCAACTTGGTTTCTTGTTTGGTGAAATCTGTCTTTGAACTCAACTGCTTGGCGATCTGATTTAGGTTTTTTCCTTGCTTGTTTAGCTCTGCAAGATACTTGGCTGCAAGGATGCGATCCTGCTGTTTCTCTTCAAAGTAGAAGTCAATCTTCTGTTCATTTCCTTTGAAGATGGTGTTGCGAACATATGCAGCCATTGAATTGAATTGGGTTTTATTCCAAGACTCTTTCAATGCAATGAACTCAACTGGAGACAAACGAATGTCTAGTGAGTGAGTGCGTTTGTATAAATGATCATCGCCATTTCCATGTCTTCCTGGATGAAGTTTTGGTTCTAATTCTTTGCTCATGTGCTTTCCTTTTTTTATTGTTGTTCTAAGCATTCTCAGGGTCTTAGGGTGGAACCCTAACAAGAGATAAACCACGTTGGTTAAGCCCGTAAGGGGTTAAGCGGCGGTATGGTTTATTTGTCTTGCTGTTTATATTCTTAATTTTAGCAAAGCAAAATTAGATGTCGACGATCCAGGGAGAAACTCGATAGCTGATATTTTCGGAATCGGTCTTGTTTTATCAATCAAATTTCATATGGTTGATAAAAACAGGAGGATCTTTATGAAGGGGTGTGTGAAGAAAACTGCTTTCTTACGACAAGAAGATGTTCAATGGATTGATGACTTCTTGATCACTGCGGGGCAGTCAGATAATTTCGGAATGGTGGTTAGAAATGCAGTGAGTGAATACGTGCAGAAGAAAAAACATGCTCGTGCTGCTGCATACTTCAAGTTCATTGGTGAAGAAAACTGCAAGGCTCTTGAAGCATATGCCATTGAAAATGGAACTGATTTGGAACAGGTGATCAAGGAAGCATTGATCCAAAAATCAAAGTATGTTTCTAAGTTGACTGGTGGTGGCTCGAATGGACGTTGAATTTTTCTACGACAAAGATAAGCTAACCACTCAAGATGAATTGCTGGTGTCATTGGCAGACTTGAGGGATGTGATTCAAGCCTTCACTATTCCAGATGAAGTCCAAAGGCTTCAAGAGCTTCAATTGATCCTTGAATCAATCGTGAGAAAGAACAAGCTGCCTTGTAGCTCTTTGGGTGTTAAGTGACTTTAGTTATTGACACACAACGACTGGTTTGAAGCATGCATTAGGAAAACCACCTGCATTGATAGACCATGCATTGAGAGACGGAACTGGCTCTGAAACATCTGGAGCATTTCCTCCGTTGATGTAAGAGACTATTCTGTAACCACCACCAACTACACTAAATTGACTAGGGCAGTATGCTAGGCTTATTCGGTTTACCCCTGCATTGGTTGTGCCGCAAACAATAGGTCCTTCAAAAGAGTATGAGTTTTTCTTTGTATTTATCACATCTTGACTACGATATATATTTGATTTTGGAATTTTCGTTGCAAAATATCCTGCATTGGCTCCAATATTAGTTGAATCCTGCCCCATCTGCTGATTGTCAAATCTTTGAGCTTGCGAGTCGCAGCATATGGCTAATAATATGAGTGTGATTTTTATCCTCATGACATCTCCCTTTTTATTGATAATAGAAAAAGTTTTAGCCATGTCAAATCGTGGATGAAAATCTGATTTTTATCGCCTTGGCTGTCGCCGGTCCCCGGACCTCACGCGGTAGAAAGAACGTCGGAGCGTTCTCACTGACGTGATCTACTTGCTTGATTAGAAGTTTTCATTTGCTAGAATTAATATATGGATGGCTGCAACCTACAGCGATCAACTTAACAGCAACTCAAATTTAGTGATGAGCACTCAATCAACGCAGTCAGCCAAAATTTATAGCGATTTGAATTTAATTTCAGCGATCAACTAGATAAATAAAAAAGCTCCACATGGGAGCCTGTTTCTTTGCTTGCCAAATAGGTCAAGCTTTTCGTGCTGTTGGAAGATTTCTGAGAAAAATTACCAATGCGAAGAATGCACTTGATGTACTGATTACAGTCAGAATCAATTCCTGATCTGAAAGTGCTGGCACAAACACACTGCGTAGCAGTCCTGGAAGGTTGATGAGCAGTATTGCGATGGAAGTTCTTAGCTTAAGACCACGTAGGCCGTGCTGGTGTAAAACGCTCGCATAAAGCTCTGTGAATAAGTGCTTGAATATGGCAATGTAAACCTGATAGGCAATTAGTCCACCAATGGTGCCAAAAATAATGACGAAGACTGTCTTTGAATCCATGTAAATTTCCCCTGTTAATTATTTAAAATCTACAAAAGCAAGAGAATAAGTCAACCGGATCATTGACAATTGATTGAAAGTTGCTAGATTTATTTGTGCATACCTCTCCCTTTTTATTCTTATTGGCATAGTGGTGTGTAAGTCAAAGAGGCAGGCCGTTCGGCTTGCCTTTTTTATTTGCTTTGTTAATCTAGATGAATAACAAGAATAAAAGGAGAGGTTATGATAAAAATAATAATTTCGCTACTTGGAGCTTTGCTCGGTAGCTCTGCTTATGCAGACGGTCCATTTGCGCCAGTTGCCGATGATGTGAGTGTGAAAGTCATCAATCAGATTTTTGGCAGCTTGGTCAATGGAGGCAACGACGCCTTCGGATCAGCAATATCTACATTCAATAGTGCGATCATGATAATTGGCGGAATTCTTGCCACCTATACCATTTTGGCTGGAACCATTGGAACTGCTCACGATGGGGAAATGCTTGGTAAGAAATTTTCCTCTGTCTGGATACCGATTCGCTACTCAATATCCACTGCTTTAGTTCTTCCTGTACTCACTGGAGGATATTGCATCATGCAGCAGATAGTCATTTGGCTGTCAATGCAAGGGATTGGTCTAGCTGATTCAGTGTGGGACTCATACATGAAGACACCTGGTGTGGCTGCGAACATGAGTATCAGCAAAAACACAGAGGACAAGGTTAGAGCACTTGCTGAAAATATCTTCATGGCTCAAGTCTGTGTGGAGGCCAATAAATATGCCGTAGAACATTCAGACAGCATATTGACTATTGCGAGTAGATATGACTACAGCATGGCCTACGATTCCACAAAAAGAACCTATAACTTTGGCGACCAGAAAGGAGTCATTTCTACATGGTCTAAAAACGATTGTGGTGAGGTGAGTTTTGGAGAGAAAATTCCTAACTCCACTGTCGCTTCTGGTCCTTCTACTTCAAATGTTGGATATTTGGGAGCATTGGATAACCTATTCACTCCAACTGATGTCCAGCCGATTAACCAAGCTCATGAAGATGCAACTAAGGCATTGGTAACTGCTGCTCAAGTCGCTGCTAAAACAGTGGTAGACGCTGCTGGCGATATAGACGCAGCTACAGCCGCTACCTATTACAAAGGAGTAGAAACTGCCACTACAGCTTACTTGGCTGCTATCAAAGCAGCAGCGCAAGGAGTAGCCCTTTCTCCACGCGACACTACAAAGACGGCCCATCAATATGGCTGGTTCATGGCTGGTGCTTACTTCATGAATACAGTGGTGACAAACAACAAGATCACCAATGCCATTGCGGCTGTGCCTGACAGCAAATTTGCCAAATCAACCTTTAATGACCAGGCTGAGGCTATTCAAGCAGGTGGCCTAAAGGTCTTGGCGGCTGGCAATCCTATCTATGGATCTGCGGCAAATGCAATCAACGCAAAAAAGCAGAATGAGTCTTCAAAACAAACTGCGGAATTAGATATGAGTGGAAGAGTTCTCAATGCGATTACTCGCGGTTTAACTTCTATTGACTTCTACAATTTAAAGAATGATTCAAGACACCCAGTTATCGTGATCAACGAAATGGGCAGCAGACTTCAAGCCTATTGGACTGGCATGATTGTTCTTCTAATCGGAGTCACTGTAGCTGGTGGTGCTGCTTCTTTGCTTGCTTCTGGCATAGCCAGCACCATAACCAATGTTCTAGTGATCATTGTCGGGTTCTTAGGTTTGCCTATCATGGCCTTGGCTGCAACCTCCTTCACCGCTAGTTATCTCATTCCAATGTTGCCATTCATGATGTGGCTTGGAATTCTTGGCGGGTGGTTGATAGCTCTTGTGATTGCAGTCATAGCAGCACCTCTATGGGCCGTCATGCACCTTCATCCCAATGGTGACGACTTAACAGGTAGAGGCGGCAATGGCTACATGATGGTTCTTGGTCTTCTTCTAAGACCTGTGTTGGCAGTCTTTGGCTTCATTGCTGCAATAACTATTTCTTCAGTCATGGGGGAGTTCATCAACAAAGTCTTCTTCCAAGTCTTCTCATTCAGTCAAGGTGATGGCAAAGGTCTTGGTTTCTTTATCGGAGTGATTGCAGGCACAGCTATCTATGTCTCCATCATGTTTTCATTTATCAAGAAAACATTCAGCTTGATGCATGTTATTCCTGATGAATTAATGAGATGGATTGGTGGCGGTGGTGATCAGCTTGGTCACTATGCTGGAAAAATGGGTGAAGGCTCACAAGGTGCGGTTGGTGCAGTCGCTGCCTTCACTGCTGGCCGTGGTCTTGGTCAAGGATTGAATAACACTGGCAGACAGCTTCAAGATGCAGGCAAGCAGTTCAAGGCTGATAAAAAGAACCAAGACAATGAATTGAAAGGCAAGAAGTTTCAAAGTCTGAAAAATGAAAAGGAATTTGGTGAGCTTAATAGTAAGATAGATTCAAAGTTTGGCGCTGGTGCTGGAGAGAGAATAACTGGTGCAATGGGCATAACTTCTGAAAATCTTGATTCGTTTGAAAATCAAGAAAAGATATTTGGTCTCAATAATGCCATGAGCACTTTGGAACCTTATGGCCCTGAAGCTAGTGAAGCCTTTATTGAGGCTATGGAGAAAAGTGCAGCAGAAGGTCATAGTCACTTCACATCACTTAAAGAAGCGGCTTCTTTCCATTCTCAAAACATTGCTTCTAATGTGATCCGTCTTCAAGCCAACTCTCAGTTTGGCGAAGGTGGTGCAAGTTACATTCAGGCTGTAGCAGGTAGCGCAGATGATCCAAACTTGTTGGATTTAGGGAAAGCAAGCAAGGCCATATCTGATCTTGGAAAAGCTCAATCTACTTTGGGAGCGAGTTTTCAAGCTGTATTCAGTGAGGCTCTAGAAAAATATCCTGACAATGCTGCAAGAATGTCTTCACACATAGCTGGTGAATACAATAAAGTGAAGAAAGAGCAAAAGGATGCCGAAGCACCACAAATCTCTGAAGGAGATAAAGAGAACTAAAAAAAGCACCCGATTGGGTGCTTTTATTATTTGCCATTGTTTTTTAATTTGGATGGTTGGCTATTGCTCTTCTTTTGCTTTTCGAGAATTTTCTGGGATATTTCTTTTGGCGAAGATTTTGGATTATTTTTCAATTCTTCTTTAATAATCTTTGGGTCAACATCTGTCCCCAATGAATCTAAGCCTTCTTTTAAGCACTCGCTGTAAAATCTGTTGAATATAATAGAGTTGGCATAGTTTTCAACTACGTCGGTAGGAATCTTCCCAGTTATTCCGCCAAAGATTGCATTGAAATTGTATTCTTCGATATAGGAGTAACTCCCGATTTTTCGACGAATGTGATCTATGGCTTCTTGTGAGGTTAGCATGAAACGCCTTCTGTGGATTAATCGCTGAAGTTTTCTATAGACTTGTATTTTTATTCTTCTTAAGCTCATAAGTATACCTGCTAAATTTTCATGCTTTGCCGTTCTTTTTGCGAATGAAAAGAATTGTGGCTGCATGATTGGCTAACGTTGGGCTTGCAGATCCGTCATTTCCATGCTGAGTACGGTTTTCGAGAACTGCTGTGTAATTTGGGGCTGCAACACTCTGCACTTGGTCAGGGGTCATATTCAATGCCATTCCAAGTTGCATGGCAGTTTCTTTATAAGCTTTTTGACCCATTATCCATTCAGCAAGCATTTGCTGCTGCTCAAAGTAGGTCTTTCTAAATTCTCCACTAACTTCGGCAATTTCTCTCATTGGACGTGAAAGCAACTCACGAAACATTTTATTCTCTTCTTGAAGCTTTTTCTTTTCGGCCTCAAGGAGAGCATTTTGATGGCTTAAATCGCTTGCAGCATATTCGGATTTTTTTTGCACGAAGTTCGGCCTCACTGGCTCTTGAATCAGCAGAACGAACTAGATCATTCTTGCCAATGTTTTCGGCAATGAGGCCATTGATAATTGCGGATTGACGGGTAGACATTTTATTTTCCTTATTGGTCTAAATAAAATAGCAAATTTTTGACAAAAAGCAAATTTGGAGATGTGGCCTGCAAGTTGCAGCTTTGAGAGGTGCTTGTCAACCTGTTGAGTTGCTTTCTACCACATGTGTTCTTCCTGTCAAGAGGGGTTGCAAGCAACCTACTGGGTTGACTAGGAGGTGCCATGAAAGACGACTACGAGAGACAGATAGCCAGAGAGGTTGGGGCCTCTATCAAGGCCAGACGTGTGGAGCTGGGCCTATCGCAAGATGCGTTGGCTGGACTGCTG
The DNA here is from genome assembly GCF_057546605.1 of Acidovorax sp. KPB24-03. NCBI lineage: Bacteria > Pseudomonadati > Pseudomonadota > Betaproteobacteria > Burkholderiales > Comamonadaceae > Acidovorax > Acidovorax sp. KPB24-03. Next base: position 23,807 of record NZ_BAAJYR010000012.1, read on the forward strand.
GAGGTGGGGCCAGAGGCCGTATCGCGCATGGAGAGGGGTACGGTGTCCCTCACGATCCCAAAGCTGGTGGAGTTGGCCAATGCTTTGAAGAGCCCCGTAGAAGCATTCCTACCTGGTGCAAGTGGCTCGGTGCAGTCAGGAGCCCAGCAAGTGGGCCTCATGCTTCAGAACTTGGACAAGCGAGACGCCAAGTTCGTGGTTGAGATGATGGAGAGGCTGACCCAGCACCTCAAAGTTTAAATTGAGGAGAAATTTCGGCGGTTCCTTTTTTATTTACTATCGTAAATCTCTAGCGAGTTCTTCTCTGCTGATCTGAATCATCATCATCTTTGCTTAGATGATGACTAATTTATTCTTGTATTAAGTTAGTTAGTCTTTGCGTTTTTCTAAAGAAAAACGGCAAAGCCTTATCCCTTGCTGTCTAGAAAAAATCTCAACAAATTTGAGTTCTAGTGCAATTCTGCCTTTGCCATGTCTTCATTTAATTGAAAACGGCCCATGAGGTTGTTAGTAACCTTTCCGAATCCTGGTTTCTTTCTACCAATCTAACGGTAGGGTGCGGGGTATCCAAGACCTTCCTTTCAGAAGTAAGCCTAAACCCATATTGCTGGCACCTCCCAACATCTTGCTTGCTGGAGCATTGGGTATGAACAATGCTCGGTCAGTAGCTTGAAAGAAGCTCCCTCGTCTTAAGACTTGGGCATTTGTGCTATAGGGCTCGATTGCTTGGCTGGGTTAGTAGCTTCTACCACTACTGTTCGGACTTATCTTATGCCGTATCGCTTTAAAGTTTTCGCCAAACTACCATCTATAAATGAGCCATGCTCTTTTCGTCACACAAATGACTGACTGAATACTTCTAGGAATTTGAAATTGCTTGTTGTGCGGGTCACATGGTTCTTCATGGTTGCTATTAATGCCCTATCACTCAAGTTTTGCTATTCATTCGTCGCTGGGCAACCATGAACAAGCATTCTCAAATTCCTATCTTCTTCTTAGATTGACCGATGCTGAGTAAAGGGTCTTTTTAATCACTTGATTACTCAAGCTGCCCAGTGACATATAACACTTCAATCTATCTTTCACGGGCATAAAAAATGCCCTTGACTTTCACCAAGAGCAATTAAATAAATTTGGATTGTTGACAATATCAAAAAATCAAATATGATTAGATGGCAAGTTGGTAGTACACTTCTATGAAAATTTTTTGAATTGTCAAGGGTGTGCTGTTAGAAACCGGGTGGTGCCGAATCTAACGAAAAGAAAAAGGCTAGTCATTGAGACTAGCCTTTTTCTTTTGCTGAATTATTAAGTCCAGTCTTTGACGATTTCTGGTATGCGATGGACTGCTTCTTTTCCAAAGATGACTTCATCAACTAAGCCCATATGGATCATGTCTATCATGCGACAAAGATATGATCTGCCATCGATCCACCAAGTTTTGTATGCATAAACGAAAAGATAGTGCTTGACATGAATTCCTTCATTGTCTTGAAGTTCTTGGAGTTCAAGGCCATCTAAGAGCGTTTCATATACACCATCAGCTACGCGGCTTCCAAATGTGGTTGTGTAGTAATACTCCTTGATTTCCCAAATTGCTTTTGGATTTAAAACTCCCGGGTAAGCTCCATCCACTCGTCTTGACAGTGTTCTTAGTGGCTCATCATTCCTGGATACCACTATGAGCGCCCTTGGGTCAAAATTACAATTTGCTCTACCAATCGACTCGTGAATAAGAATATTCACAATTCCTGTGAAGAAGTTGTAATTTTTCATTAGGCCTGATTGTTTGTTCATTGGGATAGGACAAACAGGGGTGTGCCGATTATAGAGTTCAAGGAATAAATATTCGGCTTGTTCTCTATTCATGAGGTCATGCTGAACCTTGTTGGTTAGAACATGAGCCCGATGCTCAGAGTATGCAACTAAATCTATTAACTCTTGACTTGGGTTTGTGTCGCTGCCCATCCAGTTTGTGCTTAGACCGGCTCGGGAATAGGCGTTATAAATTTCATTTGGGGAGTATCGCCTAATTGTTTTGGTTAGGCGATCTGTATAGCCGATTAATTGACTTAGCAGTTTTATGTGGGCCCAGAATTTTCTAGGTTGATTGAGGAACCTTGGGTTGGCCTGCATCTGTCTTTCTTCTTGAAGGTTGCGGAGATGTGCGGTATCATGATCGCAACCTACTGATAGATCAAGCGAATTCTCTTATGTACGACACGCAAGACCTCTTTGGCTTCGATTCTGGTGAGGTTGCCGCTAACTCAGCCAGCCGTGTTGTAGCCGTTCAACCCTTCAAGAGTCAGCTTCTCAAGTGGGTTGGAAATAAGCAAAGGTTTGCGCACGAAATTATTTCGTATTTTCCGAAATTCAATACCTATTTTGAACCGTTTTTGGGAAGTGGTGCTGTGCTTGGAACACTTCAGCCGAAAAAGGCAGTGGGTTCGGATGTTTTTAAGCCTTTGGTCGAAATTTGGGAAACATTGCAAAGTTCACCAAAAACATTGGTGGATTGGTATTCAGAGAGACATGCTCAAATTGTTGGTGACAACAAGGCTGACGTGTACGAACGGGTCTTGGCTTCCTACAATCAGAATCCTAATGGCGCTGATTTCTTATTTCTTACTCGAACTTGCTATGGAGGAGTGATTCGGTTCAGGAAAGATGATGGCTATATGTCAACTCCCTGTGGGGTTCATAAGCCAATGCCACCAGCCACCTTTGCAAGGCGAGTGAATGAGTGGAACTCGAGAACTAAATCAACTGAATTCCTTTGTCAAGACTATCGGAATGCTTTTGATGTGGCAAAAGAAGGTGATTTGATTTACTGCGATCCACCATATAGCCATAGCCAAGCCATTCTCTATGGTGCTCAAACCTTCTCTCTTCAAGAATTGTTTGATTGCATTGCTTGGGCGAAGAAGAAAGGTGTGTTTGTCGCTTTAAGTATTGATGGTTCAAAGACCACTGAGCATGTTTTGCTTGAAATTAACATCCCGAAAGGTGTTTTTGAGCAAGAGGCATATGTTAATTGTGGCCGCTCAATGCTTAAACGATTTCAAATGGAAGGTGAATCATTGGAAGATCACGTTGTCACGGATAGATTGTTGCTGACCTACTAAAAGCACTCTGTTTTTTTTTGTTGGTAGTTAAATTCATATGATTTTGACTGCCAACAAAAATAAACTGCCTCCAGGCAAGCTCCGTGTAGTGCTGGTTCTTAATGTGCATGGGCAAGCAGACCTTGCTTTGGATCGCTGACTCGGCCACCGGACCTACCGATCAGCGGTGGACTCTACTCATGCCACCAATGGATGGGACCTTAGCTGAGGTGTAGCACTTGGTGTAGCATCCGGTGTAGCACTTTTTGTGTTGTTTTTTGTCAACTTTCTTTGAGAAAGTCTTTTAAAGTCAACAGCTTGCGGAAGTTTTGGATTTACTCCCATCAGCCACCCCAAAATCACCAAAGCGCTGCAATCGAAAGGTTGCAGCGCTTTTTTTCTTGTGCGCGTGGTGTTTGCCGATTTCAGATTGCCCATGAATTGTTCGTGGCGTGACTTGCACAAGGCCAAGCCGCCTACAAAAACTGTGAGGCCACCTGCTCAGAATGGAAAAAGTTCTGAAAGGGCTCGAGATGCATGAGAAACACGCGCAAGAGACAGTTTTTGGAGTGGCCGACGGGGCTACTTACACAGCCGAGTTGTGTCTGAGCAAGGCAGGACGCTATTACTTCGCACAGATCCAGGTAGACGGCCATAACCTGCCTCTACCCGAAGACCACTGGGCCACCCGTGACGAAGCCATGGTTGCGCTCTCCGATTTTGCTTCTGGGGCCCGTAAACTGGATGAGCCGCAAGTGGCAGGTGCTACGAAAAAATGATTCTGCTCACCGACAGAGCGAATTCAATCCAAGGGCCTGCACGAACCGTCATTCAGGCCTTCAGTTCGACTCAGATGTCTTCCAGCAAAGCATAAGGTAGCGTGCCTAACGCAAGGGGCACGCCCTCTGCGCCGCCTGCGCGAAGCGATTCGCCCGTGGAGGCGATTTGCAGCGACACCAGGGCGTCCATGCCCCCCGTGGGAGACTCCGCTGTTTGCACGACCAAACCGCAGGGTTGTTCTGCATCGTTGGCGGCGAACACCTCTGATCCCACCATGATCGGACGGGCTGCATGGGCGAGATAGGTGCGTCGTTTCAACGTGCCGCGGAATTGACTGCGAGCCACGATCTCCTGGCCGGGATAGCAGCCCTTCTTGAAATTCACTCCCCCAACGGATTCGTAGTTCAACATCTGGGGCACGAACACATCCACCAGAGGGGCTGTCAGAGTCGCGACTCCGCTCTGAACTTCGCCCCACTCCCACATGCCGGGTGCGAGCAAATTCCCGACCGGCGCAGGGGCGGTGGTCGGTGCCACCCATATTGCGCGCGGCTGACCCACTGCCGGATACAGATGCACCACGGTGGCAACGTCCCGCTCGGCTTTGGACCACGGTGAGGGTGGCTCACCCGCTGCCAGAGCGGTCACCGCATTCCCTGCCAAGCCATATAGCGCGAAATCTGCCGTGGCATCGCTCAACCGTGCCTTGGCACGCAGCACGAACATGGACAGCCGTTTGAGCGTAGGAGCGAGCAGGTCGCCACTGCAGATCAACAGCACTTCCGTGGCGCTGCGCTTGAAGCCGATGAAGCTTGCCTGCACCCGTCCCTTGGCGGAAAGGAATGCGGCCAATCGGGCCTCATCCATACCTAGCAGCGCGAAATCCTGGGTGAGCTGGCCATGCAGGAATTTCGCTGCATCTTCCCCTTCCACGCGAATCACGCCGAGGTGGGAAAGGGGGGCTATGCCGTTCAAGGGATAAGTCATGGCTGAATTATGATGCCCGGTTACTTCCCTACAGGCTGCCAAGGTTGTGCGTCGTTTTTTTCGCGTTGTTGCTAGTCATTGTGTGCTCCGCCACTGCGGCAGCGGTGTGGTGGTTGCACCAGCCCATGCCCGTTCGCAGCGGCGTGTCCTCCGCGCAGCCGCTGGAGTTGGCGATCGAGCCAGGCACTACGCCCCGCGGTGTAGCGCGTGATGTGGTCGCCGCCGGTGTCGACTCCGATCCACGTCTGCTCTACGCCTGGTTTCGCTTGTCCGGTCAGGATCGCCTGATCAAAGCCGGGAACTACGAAATTCCGCCAGGCACCACCCCAAGCGAGCTGCTGCAAAAACTCGTGCGTGGGGAAGAGGCTCTGCGCGCCGTCACCTTGGTAGAGGGATGGACCTTTCGGCAGGTCCGCCAGGCGCTGGCGCGCGAAGAGCAGCTAAAGCCCGATACCAAAGGCCTCGCTGACGACGCCATCATGGCGCGCCTCGAGCGCCCTGGCGTGCCGGCGGAGGGCCGCTTTTTCCCCGATACCTACACCTATGCCAAAGGCAGCAGCGATTTGTCCGTGCTTCGCCGGGCGATGCATGCCATGGACCGGCGACTGGAGGCGGCTTGGGCGCAACGTGCGGCGGACACGCCTTTGCGAAGCGCCGACGAAGCCCTCACCCTGGCGAGCATTGTGGAAAAGGAAACGGGCCGTTCTTCCGACCGCGCACAGATCGCGGGCGTCTTCAGCAACCGATTGAAGGCGGGCATGCTGCTTCAAACCGATCCCACCGTGATTTACGGTCTGGGTGAAAAATTCGACGGCAACCTGCGCCGACGTGACCTGCTTGCGGACACGCCCTGGAACACCTACACCCGTCCCGGCCTTCCCCCGACGCCCATCGCCATGCCGGGCAAGGCCTCGCTCATCGCTGCAGTCCAGCCGGAGAAGACCAACGCCTTGTATTTCGTTGCCCGAGGCGACGGGACCAGCCAGTTCAGCCCGACCCTCGATGAGCACAACCGGGCCGTCAACCGCTACCAGCGGGGGCAGCCTTGACCACGCCCCAACCCGGCAGAAAGTTCACCATGGAGCCAGCGGGACGGTTCATCACATTCGAAGGCATCGACGGTGCGGGCAAGTCATCGCACATCGATGCCTTGGCGGCTGCCTTTCGGCGTCACGGCCAGACCGTCACGGTCACCCGGGAACCCGGCGGCACGCCGTTGGCGGAAAAGATTCGCGCGCTTTTGCTGAATGACGCCATGGACGCTCTCACGGAGTCGCTGCTGGTGTTCGCGGGGCGCCGCGACCACCTGCGCTGCGTGATCGAGCCTGCGTTGGCAAGGGGCGAGGTGGTGCTATGCGACCGCTTCACGGATGCTACTTTCGCGTATCAGGGTGGAGGACGCGGCTTCGATGCGAAGGTGCTATCTATTTTGGAGCGCATCACCCAATCAGGTAACGCACTGGAGCCTGAAAAAATGCGTGATCCTGATCTGACGATCTGGTTCGATCTCCCTCCGGAGACAGCCGCAGCACGCTTGGCCCATGCACGCACCCCCGATCGCTTCGAATCGCAGCCTGCCGAGTTTTTTTGGCCGGGTGCGGCAGGGTTATGCCGATCGCGCCTCTGCTGCGCCGCAGCGCTTCGTGCGCCTGGACGCAGGACAGCCCCGGGATGCCGTGTGGTCGCAATTGACAGGCGCGCTTGTCCAGCGAGGCTGGCTGCAGTCGGGCACTTCAGACGTCGGCGCGGGTGCACCATGAGCCATCCTCGATTGATCGCCCCGTGGATTGCCGCACAACGCCAGACGCTGCTGGCACAGCGGGGTCATGCGTGGCTGCTGAGTGGCCCGTCCGGGCTGGGCCAGTATGCGTTGGCGATGGAGTTGGTACGAGCCTGGTTGTGCGATACGCCCACAAATGATGGCGCATGTGGTCACTGCGGCAGTTGCCATGCGGTCGAGGTCAGAACGCATGCGGATCTTTGTGTACTCATGCCCGAGACGCAGATGATGGAGCGCGGCTGGCCATTGCCGGAGAAGGCGCAGTCTGAGATCGACGACAAGAAGCGCAAGGCCAGCCGCGAGATCCGCGTGGATGCCATGCGGGACGCCGTGCAGTTCGCGCAGCGCACATCCGCCCGCGGGCGTGGTAAGGCTGTGCTCGTGTACCCGGCCGAGCAGATGAACAACGTCACGGCCAATGCGTTGCTCAAGACGCTGGAAGAGCCGGCAGGCGACGTGCGATTTGTCCTGGCCACCGAGGCCGCGCACCAGTTGCTGCCCACTATCCGAAGCCGCTGCCTGGGGCACACGATGCAATGGCCGTCTGAATCCGACATGGTGAATTGGCTGGTTCAGCAAGGTCTGGAATCCGATGCTGCCAGCGCATTTCTGCGTGCATGCGGCGGTCGTCCCGACGACGCACTGAGCCTGGCCCGCGCCGGACGCAGCCCGCAATCGTGGTCGCAGCTGCCCAAGGCGGTCGCCCGGGGCGATGTCACGGCGTTGGCTGATGCCTCTCCTGCCCAGGCGGTGGACGCGTTGCAAAAAATTTGCCATGACCTGATGGCGTGCCGGGTCGGCGCGGCGCCACGCTACTTTGCAGTGGCGGACCTGCCGACGCCGCCGGGCCTCGGGCCCTTGAGCCGCTGGGCGAAGGCTTTGGTAAAAGAGGCACGTACCGCCGATCACCCCTTCAATGCGGGGCTCATGCTGGAAGCGCTTGTTGCGCAGGCGCGAAACACCCTACACTCGCGCCATTGAAGAAGACGCCCCAAGACCATGAGCAGCCCCTCTACCGCGCCCCGTCCCAGCGTCATGCAGCTGGCCATCAAGGAGAAGGCGGCTCTGTATGCGGCCTATATCCCCTTGTTCGCCGAAGGCGGCATCTTTGTGCCGACGCAGCGCGAATACAAGCTGGGCGATGATGTCTACGTGCTGCTGACGTTGCCGGAAGACACGCAGCGGTATCCCGTCGCGGGGCGAGTGGCCTGGGTGACCCCCGCGCGGGCGGCCGGGAATCGGACACAGGGTGTCGGCATTCAGTTTCCGAGGGATGAGAAATCCCGCATTCTCAAGCTCAAGATCGAAGAGTTGCTTGGAACCAGTCTGGGGTCGGACCGGCCGACCCAGACCCTCTGAGCGCCCCGCGCCTTTGCCATGCCGACCGACTGCCGGTCGGCATTTTTGTTTGGATTGCGCATGTTCACAGATTCCCACTGCCATCTCACCTTTCCTGATTTGGTCTCCCAACTGCCAGCCATTCGCCAGGCCATGTCCGATGCCAGCGTGGATCGTGCGCTCTGCATCTGCACTACCCTGGAAGAGTTCTCCGATGTGCACGGGTTGGCCATGGCCTACGACAACTTCTGGAGCAGCGTGGGCGTTCATCCCGACAACGAAGGCATTGCCGAACCATCCGAGCAGGACCTGCTCGATCGTGCTGCCTTGCCGAGGGTGATAGCCATCGGCGAGACCGGTCTCGACTACTACGGCATGGAAGATCGGAAAGGAGGGCGCAGCATCGCTGATCTGGAATGGCAGCGTGATCGTTTCCGCACGCACATCCGTGCTGCCCGCACGTGCGGCAAGCCCCTGGTCATCCATACGAGAAGCGCGTCGGACGACACCCTGGCGATCCTGCGCGAAGAGGGCGAGAACGGGATTGGAAACCTGGCTGGCGGGGTATTCCACTGTTTCACCGAGACCGCAGAGGTGGCTCGCGCGGCCCTCGATCTGGGCTACTACATTTCGTTTTCCGGCATCGTGACGTTCAAGAGCGCCCAGCATTTGCGGGATGTGGCGGCTTTCGTGCCGCTGGATCGGATGCTCATCGAAACCGACAGCCCCTACCTTGCGCCGGTGCCCTACCGCGGCAAGACCAACAACCCATCGTATGTCCCTTTCGTGGCGCAACAACTGGCCGAGGTCAAGGGGATGCCCGTGCAGGAGGTGGCGCTGGCCACGAGCCGCAATTTCGACACACTGTTCTTTTCTGGAGCCACCCCATCATGATGGTCCGTCGCCGAGTGCTTGCTTCCTTTGCTTTGGCCGCCGCGGCGCTGTGCGGCGCATGTGCCCACGCCGGTGCGTATGAGGATTTCTTTACCGCCGTATTGCGCGACGACGACTCCGGCATCAACTCGCTGGTACGCCGGGGATTCGATCCGAATACGCGCAATCCGAAGGGTGAGGTCGCGCTCACGCTTGCCTTGAAAGAAGGTTCCATGCGCGCCTTTGCGGCGCTGATGGCGGCCAAGGGTATCAAGGTGGAGGAGCGGAACGTCAAGGATGAAAGCCCGCTGATGTTGGCCGCGATCAAGGGCAATGTCGAGGCGGCGCGCGCGCTCATTGCCAAGGATGCCGATGTCAACAAGACAGGGTGGACACCTCTGCACTATGCAGCTTCCGGCACCACGCCGCAGCAGGCGGCCATCACCACGCTGCTACTGGAAAATCACGCCTACATTGACGCCGCCTCGCCCAACGGCACCACGCCCTTGATGATGGCGGTGAGCTACGGCACGGCCGACGTGGCCAAGCTGCTGCTGGACGAAGGAGCGGACCCCACGTTGCGCAATCAGATCGGTCTGGGTGCCGCTGACTTCGCGCGGCGTGCCGACCGCAAGGACATGGAGGAACTCGTGGCTGAGGCCGTGCGCCGGCGGCAACCCCGCCGCGGACAGTGGTAAGGCGGCGAAGCGTTTCCGCCCTCGGTCGGACCTGAGCGCAGCGGAGGTTCAGTGCCCCGCAGGGCGGGCCTGGAGCCGGGCGTACAGACCGCCTTGGGCGATCAAGTCGGCGTGCGTGCCCTGTTCGGCGATGCGTCCACGCTCCATCACCACCACCCGGTCGGCATGCTCGATGGTAGACAGGCGGTGCGCGATCACGAGCGTGGTGCGCCCCTGCATGAGGCGCTGCAGCGCGTCTTGTACCAGACGCTCTGATTCGGTATCCAGTGCCGATGTGGCTTCGTCCAGGATGAGGATCGGCGCATCCTTGTAAAGCGCTCGGGCAATGGCCAGGCGCTGGCGCTGCCCGCCCGACAGCTGCGTCGCGTTGTGGCCCACCACGGTGTGCATGCCTGAAGGCAGCGCCGCCACATGCTCGGCCAAGTTCGCGGCGGCCAGACAGTCCTGAACGCGCTGCTCATCGATTTCGCCGCCCAACGCCACGTTGGCTGCCACCGTGTCGTTGAACATCACCACGTCCTGGCTGACCATGGCAAATTGCGACCGCAGGGCTTGCAGGTTCCAGCGCGACACAGGCTGGCCATCCAGGAGGACCTGGCCGGCGCTCGGCGCGATGAAGCGGGGCAACAGGTTTACCAAAGTGGTTTTCCCGGCGCCGGACGGGCCTACGAGCGCCACGGTTTCTCCAGGGTGCACGGTCAGGTTCACGCGGTCCAGGGCCATGGCCTGCTCGTCGCCGAACGCCACGGTGACGTCTTCCAGGGTAATGGCTCCCGAGGTGCGCTCGGGCGCGTGGTCGCCTCCGTCCTCTGCCCGGGTGTCTCCCAGCAGGGCCAATCCGCGTTCGAGGGCCGCGACCCCCCGGGTCACGGGATTGGCCACGTCCGCCAGGCGGCGGATCGGTGCGATCAGCATGAGCATCGCGGTGATGAATGCCGCAAAGCCACCCACGGTCACATCGCGGTCGCCGCTGGCATGGCTCTGCCAGAGCGCCACGCAAATCACGCCCGACAGGGCTGCAGCGGCGAGCAATTGGGTGAGCGGGGTCATCGCTGCCGAAGCGATGGTGGCCTTGATGGCCAGCCGGCGCAGGCTCTGGCTCAGAACACCGAAGCGCCGCGACTGGCTGGGTTGCGCACCGTGCAGCCGAACCATGCGATGGGCCAGCACGTTTTCTTCCACCACATAGGCCAACTGGTCGGTCGCTTCCTGGCTGCTTTTGGTGATGCGGTAGAGCCGCCGGGACAGCGTCTTCATGATCCAGGCCACGCCCGGCACCACGATGGCGACGATGAGCGTGAGCTGCCAATTGAGGTAGAGCAGGTATCCCAGCAGGGCGATCAGGGTGAATCCGTCGCGAGACAGCCCCATCAGCGCCTGCACGAGCAGCGTGGCGCCGGTCTGCACTTCGTACACCACGGTGTTGGACAGGGTGCTGGCCGACTGCCGCGTGAACAGGGCCATTTCGGCTGCGAGCAGGCGGTCGAAGAGCGCCTCGCGCAGCTTCATCATGCCTTCGTTGGCAATGCGGGCGAGAGCGTATTGCCCCGCGAACTGCGCCAATCCCCGTACCAGAAACACACCCATGATGGCCAGCGGAACCATCCAGAGTTTCAAGGAGCCTTCGGTGAATCCCTGGTCTAGCAAGGGCTTGAGCAGCGCGGGAATGAGGGGCTCAGTGACCGCTCCGACCAGCGTGGCCAGCACGGCGAGTGTCCATGCGGAGCGCTGGTTGCCGAAGTAAACGGAAAGCCGCCGGAGCCTGGTGGCCAGGGTGAGGCGGGCGGTTTGCTCGGAAGCCGGAAGGGGGCGGGGGTCTGGGGCGTGCATGAGGCGCGGATTCTACGTAGGACCGCATCCAAACCTTGCACAGTTTGTCACAGGGGTATCCCCCCAGTGTGTAACATCCACGGTCTGTCCACCGGCATTTGCTCGGTATCCGATGGCTGCCAATGACTATTGACCGAAATCCATCCTCCATTCTTGCTGCGGCCCTGCCGCACCTTTCTCGCCGGCACGCTATCACCGCGCTGGTTTCTTCCTCCGCACTGCCTGCACTGGCCCAATTCAGGGTCGAAATCACCGGCGTGGGTTTGACCCAGCTTCCCTTTGCGATCTCGCCGTTCCGTGGTGAGGCGCAGTCCCCGCAAAAGATCTCGGCCATCATCCAGGCCGACCTGGAGCGCAGTGGCCAGTTCCGGGCGGTCGATTCTTCCGGGCCGGCGCTCGACGAAACGTCGCGCCCCGACGTCGCCCTTTGGAAGCAAAAGGGCGCGGAATCGCTCACGACCGGCAGCATCGCGCGCTTGCCCGACGGTCGCTTCGACATCCGCTTTCGCCTGTGGGACGTGGTGCGCGGCCAGGACCTCGGCGGCCAGAGCTTCGTGGTCACGCAGGGTGACCTGCGTCTGGTTGCCCACCGCATCGCTGATTTCATCTACGAAAAGCTCACGGGCCAGCGCGGGGTGTTCTCGACCCGCATTGCTTATGTCACCAAGTCCGGCCCGCGCTACAGCCTCTGGGTGGCCGATGCGGACGGAGAGAACGCGCAATCGGCGTTGTCCAGCCCGGAACCCATCATTTCGCCGGCTTGGTCTCCCAGCGGTGGGCAATTGGCCTATGTGTCTTTCGAGTCACGCAAGCCGGTTGTGTATGTGCACGATGTGGCCTCGGGCCGGCGCCGCCTGATCGCCAACTTCAGGGGCTCCAACAGCGCGCCTGCATGGTCTCCCGACGGCCGCACGCTCGCCGTGACTCTGAGCCGCGACGGTGGCTCGCAGCTATACACCATCGATGCCAATGGCGGCGAGCCTCGCCGTCTCATGCAGAGCACCGGCATCGATACCGAACCCATGTTCTCGAGCGATGGCCGGAGCATCTACTTCGTGAGCGATCGGGGCGGCGCACCGCAGATCTACAAAGTCGGCGCTTCGGGCGGCAATGCCGAGCGTGTGACGTTCACTGGTTCCTACAATATTTCTCCCAGCATCAGCCCCGATGGCAAGTGGTTGGCTTACGTCTCGCGCATTGGCGGTGCGTTCAAGCTGCACGTCATGGATCTGGCGACGGGTACGGCCACGGCCGTGACCGACACGACTGCAGATGAAAATCCCAGCTTTGCGCCCAACAGCCGCCTGATCGTCTACGCGACGCAGCAACAAGGCCGTGAAGCGCTCATGACGACCACGCTGGACGGCAAGATCAAGGCACGCTTGGCCGGGCAGGGCGGTGATATCCGCGAGCCCGACTGGGGCCCGTTCCAAAAACAGTGACCGTCATCTTTCGATTTTTTGATCATTTGGACTTGAGGAGTATTTCAATGAACCGCTTTCCCTTCAAACGCATTTCCGCCATCTTCATCGCTGCAGCCATCGTGGCTGGCTGCAGCTCCGGCGTAAAGCTGGAAGACGTGCCTGTGGAAGACAAGGGCGCTACTTCGACGATGCCAGGCAATGGTGGCGCCAACCCCAATGGCGCTTCACAAAGCGGCGTCGCTCCCGTGGACCTGAGCCAGTCGGCGCGCGACGGCGCAGGCCCGGTCGGCGTGAGCCGCATCGTGTACTTCGACTACGACAGCTACGCGGTCAAGCCGGAGTTCCAGTCGCTGATCGAGCAGCACGCCCGTTTCATCAAGGCAGGCCAGAACCGCAAGGTCATGATCGAAGGCCACACCGACGAGCGTGGCGGCCGTGAATACAACCTGGCCCTGGGTCAAAAGCGCGCTGAAGCGGTGCGCCGTTCGCTTGCCTTGCTCGGTGTGTCGGAAGCGCAAATGGAAGCCGTGAGCTTCGGCAAGGAAAAGCCTGCGGCACAGGGCAGCACGGAAGACGTGTACGCCCAGAATCGCCGCGTTGAGCTGTCTTACCGTTGATGAGCGCGCAGATGGTGGTTCCCCGCAAGGCACTTGCCCTGCTGGCCTTGGCCCTGTCGGCGGCTTTCGCTCCGACAAGCCATGCCGCGCTGTTCGAGGATGAAGAAGCACGCCGCGCCATTCTGGAATTGCGTCAGCGTGTAGACACGCTGCAGCAGGCCAATCAGCGTGCGGGTGACGATCTTCGTCGCTCAGGCGACGAGACTTCCCAGATGCGCCGAAGCCTGCTCGATCTGCAGACGCAGATCGAAACCCTGAGGGCTGAGCAGGCCAATCTGCGTGGGCAGAACGAGCAGTTGCTTCGGGATGTCTCCGAGCTGCAGCGCCGCCAGAAAGACATCGCCCAAGGCGTTGACGAACGGCTGCGCCAGTTCGAACCTGCCAAGGTCACGGTGGATGGTCAGGAGTTCCAGGCCGACCCCGCCGAAAAGCGGGATTTCGATGCGGCGCTGGCGGTCTTTCGTACTGGCAAGTTTCCGGATGCCGTGAGCGCATTCGGAAATTTCCTGAAGCAGTACCCGCGCAGCGGCTATGCGCCTTCCGCCAGGTTCTGGCTGGGCAATGCCCAATACGCTACGCGCGATTACAAAGAAGCCATCAACAACTTCAAGGCCTTGCTGGCTGCTGCGCCTGACCATGCGCGTGCCCCGGAGGCTGCGTTGTCGATCGCCAACTGCCAGATCGAGTTGAAGGACACGCGCGCCGCCCGCAAGACGCTGGAAGACCTGATCCGCGTCTACCCCCAGTCGGAAGCGGCTGGAGCGGCCAAAGAACGCTTGTCGCGCCTGAAGTGAGCGGCGCGGTAGAGCCTTCGACAGAAATCCATTCGCACGTCAACGCGATGCAGGATGCCGGCACCGCCGATCTCCAGCGCCGCTTCGGCGGCCTGGAGCGTCTGTATGGCGTGGACGGCGCCGCGCGCATTCGCAACGCGCATGTGGCCGTGGTGGGCATTGGCGGCGTGGGCTCCTGGACTACGGAAGCGCTGGCGCGCAGCGGTGTCGGGCACCTCACATTGATCGACCTGGATCAGGTGGCCGAGTCCAATATCAACCGCCAAATCCATGCCCTGTCCAGCACGGTGGGCCAAGCCAAGGTCGAAGCCATGCGAGACCGCATTGGACAGATCAATCCTGAGTGCGAGGTGACTTGCATCGAGGAGTTTGCGGATGCCGGCAACTGGCCGGCCTTGTTGCCGCATGGGGTCGATGTGGTCGTGGATGCCTGCGACCAGGTCAAGACCAAGGCGTTGATCGCTGACTGGGCGATTCGCGGTAAGCATCGGCTGGTGACGGTGGGTGCTGCAGGCGGTAAACGGCTGGCGCACAAAGTGGACATCGACGATCTGTCGAATACCACGCACGATCCGCTGCTCGCCCAGATGCGTTACCGGTTGCGCAAACACTATGGTGCTGCGAAAGAGGGGCGCCGCATCGGTGTCCAGTGCGTGTTCAGCCGGGAAGCGGTGGCACCTCCCCATGCGTCCTGCGATATCGCCGGCGATGGCGACGGTTCACTCAATTGCCATGGCTATGGTTCGGTAGTGGCGGTGACCGCCACGTTTGGCCAATGCGCTGCCGGATGGGTCTTGGACATGCTTGCAACCGTGCCAAAGCGGTAGATCCGCCTGGAAAAGACGCTATAATTCGACGCTTTGCTGCATGGGTTCCATGCCGATGTGGCAAAGGTTGGGACGTTAGCTCAGTTGGTAGAGCAGCGGACTTTTAATCCGTTTGTCGTGGGTTCGACCCCCGCACGTCCCACCAAAGATATGAATTGAATCAAGCACTTACGGCGATTACGCGGTAAGTGCTTTTTTCTTGTTCGTCTCTGGCAGATTTTCTGCAGAACCCTCTGCCATCAAGAGAGGCGAGGGCTTGCTGCGTAGCGCATTCTTGCCACATGTGACTTCTATTTCATACAGGCGAAGTTGGTAGGCGCTGGGGCGTTGAGGTTTGTCTTCCAACGAACCATTCACAGAGAGGATGCATATGGAGGTGGTCGTCACGCCACACCCTGTTCAGCTTGACCTCCCTGCGTTAGGTTCGTCGGTGAATCTGCTCCTCTTCATGTCCGTTTTTCCTGTGAAAGCGGACTTTACGAACCTTCAACTGATACGCCGCATGGGAAGCAGATCATGCGAGAGCTTCAAAAGAGCAAACGCGACCATTAGCGTCGCTTTTCATTTCACCTGGGACTTTACCCTCCGAGGCATCATGCCTCCAAAGTCTGATTTTTCGCTGGCTGCCAAAGACCCCAAAAACAATGGCGGTCAAAATTTTGGGTCGACCCGACCAAAATATTTGGGTTCGCTACAACCTGATTTTTCTCGTAGAAGCAAGCTACAAGTAAGCCTTCGATTCTAAGGTTCGTTACTCCGGGCCTCCACAGTGTTTGGGCTGGCCATCGGGCAGGAATAGGAGGAAATCAATGAAATCGATCAATAAATCTCTCATCACAACTGTCTTTGGCTTGGCGGCCGGCGTCGCCATGGCTGGGACTGATTATTTCTACGTCATGTCTCCCCCAGTGGGAGGGATTGCCGGCAACGTCAAGTTCGATTTAACGGTATTTAGCCCCGACCTATACAACCGACCAATTTGGTCGGTAGACAATGCAACTGCGGCAATGAATCCAGCATTCAATCAGGATGGCGTCGCATTTAGCGGCTGGAATCTTGGTGACTTTACGGGTCTTGCGGTACCGAGCCCGCTGGAAAACTACCAGCATAGTAAGCCCGGGGCGAGTTATGGCGGAACAGCTGTGTCAGCGCACGACGTGCTCGATGGTGGGGTAGTTTCGCCACGCTATGGCGCAATGCTGAATGCCTACAATCTTCCTTGGAACCAGAGAATCGAAAATGGTGTGCCGGTTTTCAATGCAGATGGAACGCCGGTCGGCCACCATCGGAACATCATGGGTGGCAATCTTGACTATGCGTTTCCCAGGACGTCGACCATCGGCCTTTCGGGCGAGGGCCAACCAGCAAATTTAATTTCTCTCTGATGCTCCAAGTGCCGACTGCTCACACCGCGGGCAAAGCAAGAGCGCATGTCGGGCCGTCGTTTACGCTTGAAGAGAAAACCGGCAGTCAATCGAGGTATATCTGGTTTGGTGTGTGGGCCTTCGATTTCCCCTCCGGTGGCGAGCCGCCGGCTCCTATTCAGAGCATCGCAAGGGATGAAGCAACGGAGAGCCCGATCATCGGCACGTCGTTCAACCCTGGAACCACGTACTCGACAACCGAGCCAGGGTCAGCGTTTTCCACCAACCAGCCTTGGACGGGATGGAGGTGGTTCTCCCTTTCCGTCTCGTATGCGCAAGCTCAGGCTGCGCTGCATTCTCTGAATAGTGCGATTTCGGCGGACCCGTCATGCGCTGCTCCAGCCACAACACCGGCATTGATAAAGAAGTGCACTCCCTGGTCCACAAATCCAGCAGACTATAGATTGGGCCTGGTCCATCTAGACGGGGAAGTCGCAAGATCCAGCCCAGGTTCAGGCGGGGCGATGGGTTACAGCACCTATGGATGGTGGGTGTATTCAACTTATTGATTGGCGACTGAAAGTTGGAAGCGCTCATTCTTCAGGTTGAACCGCTGCCAGCAGATCGTCATCTCGCATGCACTGCGACACCAAGTTCTGTTACGACGATTGGGGGGCGTTCATGGTCGAAGCGAAACAGCGCACTGACGACACCTAATAGACAGATATACACCGGGGCTGGCCATCCTCTGTCTGAGTGTGGACGATTGCATCCAGTGCTTTCCTTTCACCTTTGAATGCATTCCTCACGCATCAGATCGCCAAGGCGACTGAAAGCGGCTGCACAAAAAAGGCAGCCCGCACAAGGCGGGCTGAAACTTGCTCAAGAGCAAGAAAGGGAGGTGTCGACAGGGAGTGTCGACAGGTCAATATTAGGCGCTGTTGACCAATCTGTTGTCCCACTGCATGGAAAGTGGTGGATTGTGCAAAATGGATGGCTCACCTCGATGATGCGGGCATGGCAGTGCAAGGGCAGAGGCCTTGCCAAGCGCTGATCAACTCTTGCTGGGCCCTCAGGAAAGCTGGCGCGAAGGCGCCTCCGAATGGCTCATTTGCACACGGGCCTCGTGCGCTTGATGTGCCTGCTGCGGCAATTGCGCTGGATCCGCGCCCAGCACGTTGTCACGTGAGTCCGGCATGCACACTTGCCGAAGATCTGCCAATTTTCCAACTGGTTCTTCCCACATGGCGAGCACCTACCGATTCGCCAGATAAGAGCGCACCGCCTGCGCAGAATTGCCCACGGCTTTCACCGCGCTGCGCAACTCGTCCTCCGTGCAATTCAGAGACCGGGCCCAGTCGCGCACCTCGTAGTCCTCGGCCAGGCTGATGAGTTTGCGGTCTTCCGCAGTTTTCGTGGCGTCGTCCGACATGGGTGGCTCCTGATGGAATGGGAGCGCCATGCTAGGTCTGTCACTCGCTGGTTTCGCGTAGGACGATTGCGGCAGGACACCACCATCGACCGCGATGGCCGTGGGCGGCGGTCAAGGCCTGCGTTGCGGGGTCAGTTGAATGGTACCGATGCCCTGCGGCGCCTCGCGGGCGGTCAGCCAGTGGATCCACAGGCCGCGAAGCCACGCCCCCATGTAGAGGACGCTGACGGCGAAGATGCCCCATTGGCCCGCCGTCCAGCTGGCATAGAACCAGAAGGGCTGTCCCAGCAGTCCGAAGATGCAGGCCCAGCGCCGGCGTTCCTCGTGGCGCGATTGAGAGAGCCACGCCGCGGCGGCGCCCAGCAAAGCGATGGCGATTTGGTCGAAGCCCATGGGGTGGGAATGGCTGGGGAAAGGACGGGCAACAACGCCAGTTCATCCCGCCAGATGGACGTCGAAGTACGCGCTCTCTGCCTCGCCCAAGCCCTGGAACGCGGCCTGGCGCGCCGCGGTACTGGCCTTGCCCCATTGCCGCAGCAAGGCGAGATCGGCAGGAGGCACCACTTCGGGCGGCGACTCTTCCAGGCTGCGCAGCGTGTCCAGTGCCGCGGCGACCTGGGCGGCGGAGCCGAAGGCCTTTTCCATCGCTTTGGCATAGCGGCGTTCGGCGTTGGTGCGCTCGCGTTCGGGCAGGTTTTCCGGATAGTCGCGCAGGGTGACCGTGTAGGTGAGTTCTTCCGTTTCCATGGCGTGCTCCTTGGGTTGATGCTGTATGAATTTACAGTATTTTGGAGCAACTTTCACCCGATTTTTAGTGCCCGGCCGTTGGAAGCGCTGGTCCTACACCTGCCTGGCCATGCGCGGCATAGGCTGGCAGCTTCCTTTTCAGGAGCGAAAAAAAATGGCACATGACAAATTGACGCCCGAGCAGGATCGCCAGCGCGATCAGGGCCATTTCAACCTCTATGGAATGCGCGACGACGCGCGCGGCCGTGGCGAAGTGGACGGCGAGAACCGCGGCGATGGCGAAGGCCCCCGGCGCTTCGGAGCCAGTGGTGACGAATCCACGTACGCCAACCGCGCGCCGGAAGACGCGGTGCATGAGCATCCCACAGGCCCGATCGCCGCCGTCGATGCCTCCGGCTCGGCACGCGGCCTGGGCCTGGACTACGGGGGCGATGCGCACAAGGAACCCCGGTTGTCCTCACGCCAGGGTGCGGCGCTGATCGGCGAGCTCGATGACCGAAAGAAGACGGAGTAGGGCTGGCTTCATGCTGCCAGGCGCCTGTTTCGCCCGCTGCAGCGGCACCGCCGATCCCCACGTTTTCACTGTCCCTTGAAAGGCCATCGATGCACGCGTCCTCCATCCCCATTCCGACCCCGACCACCCCGCAGCCTCCGCTGGATACGCCGCCCCAGCCCGCCTGGACGCCTGCACCGCCCGTCGAAGACCCGCCGGGAGGCGATGGGCCACCCGTGCAGGAGCCGCCGCCTCACCACTGAGCCGGTACGGCGCGGCCACGGCCGGGTCCAGGTCTTGAGTCCAATCCGCTTGTACCGCTTTATCCACGGCTTAATTTGCTATGAAAAAAAGAAGCGCCTGATGGCGCTCAAGGCCGGTGCTCCATGACCAGGGAATACATCGCCTGGGCCGCGACCGACAGGCTGCGGTCCCGGCGCCGCACCAGGTAGATCTGGCGGGTCAGCCCCGGCAATGCCAGTGGCCGTGTCACCAGCCCGGGTTGGTCGAAGTGGAAAAGCGTGAGCGTGGGCACCACGCTGATGCCCAGGCCCGCGCGCACCATGCCCATCACGGTGGCGAGCTGTTCCACTTCCATGAGCGTGTTCATCGCCTGCGGGTGCAGCGCTGCCTCCAGGTACTGGCGCACGCTGCTGGTTCGGGCCAGATGCACGAAAGGGAACGCCGCCAGGTCGGCGGGTTGCACCGCAACGACCTTGCCGCCGCTGCGTCGGCGGCGCGCGAGTGGATGGTCGGCGCGGCACACCAGGTGAAAGCCGTCGCTGCTGAACGGCTCGGCCTGCAATTCCGGCGTATCTGCCCGGATGGCCGCCAACGCGAAATCGGCCTTGCCCGTGGCCACCCGCTCGATGCAGGGTTCCGACAGCACATCGGCGATGTCCAGTTCGATGCCGGGATGGGCTGCGCGATACGCTGCCAGCACACCGGGCAGCCAGCCCGCCGCGAGCGAGGGCAGCAGGGCGATCGCCACGCGCCCCCGGCGCAGTGTGGCGGTGTCGTGCACCGCGGCGAAGGCGTTGTCGACCTCGGCCCGGATGCGGCGCGCGGATTCCAGAAAATCCTCTCCTTCCGCCGTCAGGGCCACGTGGCGCGTGCTGCGGTCGAACAGCTTCAGTCCCATCGCATCTTCCAGCGTGCGGATGAGCGCGCTGAAGGCGGGCTGCGACAGGTGGCAGTGCGCGGCCGCCCGCGTGAAGCTGCGCTGGCCGGCCAGGGCGAGAAAGGCATCGATCTGCCGTGTGGAGATATTCATTGAAGATTTGGATGAATTGATCCTGATTATCTATTTCACAGAATAACGCGCGGAGCCTACATTGGCCGGCAGGAGACAACCATGCCCCCCCCAAAAAACCTGCTGGTCGGCTGCGCCGCCGGCTTCTCGGGCGACCGCACCGATGCCGCCGCACCCGTGGTGCAGGCCCTCATCGACAGCGGCCAGCCCGCGGTACTGATTTTCGAAACCCTGGCCGAGCGCACCCTGGCCCTGGCCCAGTTGGCGCGTCGTGCCGATCCGGACGCCGGCTACGAGCCGTTGCTCGACGACCTGCTGCGCCCCGTGCTGGCGCAGTGCCTGCAGCACGGCATTCGCATCGTGAGCAATTTCGGCGCGGCCAATCCGCTGGGTGCTGCGCACCGCATCCAGCAATTGGCCCAAGCGCTGGGCGCGCGCCGCCCCCGCATCGCCGTGGTGCAGGGCGACGACCTGAGCGGGGACGGGCACCGTGCCGTGCTGGCCCAGGCGCTGGGCGCAGCCCTGCCCACCGACCCCATCGTGAGCGCCAATGCGTACATCGGCGCGCAGCCGATCGCCGATGCGCTGCGCGCTGGCGCCGACATCGTGGTGTGCGGCCGCGTGGCGGACCCCTCGCTGGTGGTGGGGCCGGCCTCGCGCATTTCGGCTGGGCCCCGGACGACTGGGACCGGCTGGCGCGCGCCACCATGGCCGGGCATCTGCTGGAATGCGGCTCGCAGGTCACCGGCGGGTATTTCGCCGACCCGGGCTACAAGGACGTGCCGGGCATGGCGCAACTGGGCTACCCCATCGCCGAGATCGACGCCGATGGCCACTGCACCATCGCCAAGCCCGCGGGCACAGGCGGGCGCATCGACGAGCGCACGGTGAAGGAGCAGCTGTTGTACGAGCTGCACGACCCGGCCGCCTACCTCACGCCCGATGTGGTGGCCGACATCACCACCGCGCGCGTGCTGCCGGCCGGCACCGACCGTGTGCGGCTGGAAGGGGTGAGCGGCCATGTGCGGCCACCGTCGCTCAAGGTGAATGTGTGCTTCGAATCCGGCTGGTTCGCCGAGGGCGAGATTTCCTATGCCGGGGCCCGTGCCGAAGCACGCGCGCGGCTGGCGGGCGAGGTTCTGCGCGAGCGCCTGGCCGGCGTCGCGCCGCTGCGCATCGACCTGATCGGGGTGACCAGCGTGTTCGGCGACGACGCCGGGCACTGGCGGGACTGCG
>NZ_BAAJYR010000013.1:0-41619 GCF_057546605.1 Acidovorax sp. KPB24-03
CCGCTGCAAGCGCCTCGCCCTTGAGCCCCTTGTAGAACTGCAGCGGCCGGGCCAGGATGCGCTCGATGGTGTGCGATGGGTTGAGCGCCGTGTCGCCATCTGGAACACGATCTGGATGCGGCGCAGCTCTTCCTTGGTGCGGGCGCCCAGCGTGGTCTTGAGCTCCGAGTTGCCGAACAGCGATGGTGCCGTGCCAGGGCTGGATGAGCCCCGGCGATGGCGCGCGCCTAGCGTGGTCTTGCCCGAGCCCGATTCGCCCACCAGCGCGAGCTTCTCGCCCGCCGCGATGTCGAAGCCGACCCCGCGCACCACCTCTTTGTCGCCGAAGCGCACGTGCAGATCCTGCACCTGCAGGAGCGGCGCCGACGAGGCGGCAGGCGAAGTACCGGCCGAAGACGATGAAGCAGCAGAGTGTGGAATCGGCGCGGTGCCGCGCATGCGTGCGTCGCTCATGAATGGTCTGCCTTGCGGGGGTCGAGCGCATCGCGCAGCGCGTCGCCCATGAAGGTGAGCAGCAGCAGCGTGACCACCAGCGCCGCGAACGTGAACAGCGAAATCCACCAGGCGTCGATGTTGTTCTTGCCCTGGTTGAGCAACTCGCCCAGCGACGGCGTGCCAGGCGGCACGCCCAGGCCCAGGAAGTCGAGCGAGGCGAGCGCCAGGATGGCCGCGCTCATGCGAAACGGCAGAAAGGTCACCACCGGCGTCATGCTGTTGGGCAGGATGTGGCGCCAGATGATCTGCCCGTTGGGCACGCCCAGCGCGCGGGCGGCCTTCACGTAGTCGAGCTGCCGGTTGCGCAGGAACTCCGCGCGCACGTAGTCCGACAGGCCCATCCAGCCGAACAGCGACAGCAGCACCAGCAGCAGCCCGACGCTGGGCGCGAACACGGCGCTGAAGATGATGAGCAGGTACAGCTCGGGCATCGAACCCCAGATCTCGATGAAGCGCTGGAACGCCAGGTCGGTCTTGCCGCCGAAAAACCCCTGGATCGCACCGGTGATGACGCCCAGCAGCACGCCCACCACCGTGAGCGCGATGCCGAACAGCACGCTCACGCGAAAGCCGTAGATCAGCTGCGCGAGCAGGTCGCGGCCCCGGTCGTCCGTGCCCAGCCAGTTCTGCGATGTGGGGCCGGACGGGTTGGGCGATTTCGCGAAATAGTTCAGCGTGTCCGGGCCGTAGGGGTTCAGCGTATACAGCGCCCAGTTGCTGCCCTGCTGCAGGCGCTCGCGGATGAACGGGTCCAGGTAATCGGTGGGGGTGTCGAAATCGCCGCCGAAGGTCTTTTCGGAATAGTCGTGCAGCATGGGCAGGTAGGTCTGCCCTTCGTAGCGCACGATCAGGGGACGGTCGTTGCTGATCAGTTCCGCCACCAGGCTCAGGGCCACCAGCGCGCTGAACAGGATCAGGCTCCAGTAGCCCAGCCGATTGCGCTTGAAGCGCCTCCACGCACGGCGGCCGGGCGAGAGCGACGGGGCCACGGGCACCGCGCCGCGCGGGGGGCGGCCATCGGCCGGCTCGGGGGGGTTAGTCAAACTTGACACGCGGGTCCACCCATACGTAGCAAAGATCGCTCACCAGCTTGGTCACCAGCCCGATGAGGGTGAAGAGATAGAGCGTGCCCAGCACCACGGGGTAGTCGCGCCGGATCACGCTTTCGTAGCTCAGCAGGCCCAGGCCGTCGAGCGAGAACAGCGTCTCGATCAGCAGCGAGCCGGCGAAGAACGCCCCGATGAACGCTGCAGGAAAGCCCGTGATGATGGGAATGAGGGCATTGCGGAACACGTGCTTCCACAGCACCTGCCGCTCCGACAGCCCCTTGGCGCGGGCCGTGAGCACGTATTGCTTGCGGATCTCTTCGAGAAAGGCGTTCTTGGTCAGCATGGCCGTCACCGCGAAGCTGCCCAGCACCATGGCCGTGACCGGCAGCGTGATGTGCCAAAGGTAGTCCACGATGCGCGCGCCCCAGGTCATCTCATCCCAGTTCGCCGAGGTGAGCCCCCGCAGCGGAAACCACTGCAGCTGCCCGCCGAAGATCACCAGCAGCGCCACGCCCAGCACGAAGCCCGGGATCGCATAGCCCACCAGCACGATGAGCGTGGTGACGAAGTCGAAGCGCGAGCCCGCCCGCACCGCCTTGGCCACGCCGAGCGGCACGGCCACGAGGTAGCTGATGAAGAAAGTCCACAAGCCCAGGCTGATCGACACGGGCAGCTTTTCCTTCACGAGTTGCCACACGTCCTTGTTCTGAAAAAAGCTGCGGCCCAGGTCGAACCGCGCGAACTGTCCGAGCATCTGGAAAAAGCGCTCGTGCGCCGGCTTGTCGAAGCCGTAGAGCGCCTTGATCTGCTCCAGCCGCTTCGGGTCCACGCCCTGCGCGCCCCGGTAGGCCAGGCCGCCGCCTTCGGCCCCGCCGCCGCCGCGTCCCATCCCGGCCTTGGACTCGGCCAGGTACTGCTCGACGGGGCCACCCGGTACGAACTGGATCACCACGAAGGTCAGCAGCAGCACGCCCAGCAGGGTGGGCAGCATGAGCAGCACGCGCTTGAGGATGTAGGCGAACATGGCGGCGGTGGGGGTCGGAAAGTGAGCGGGGTCTGGACGGTGGGCCGGGGGTGCGGGCGGATCAGCGCCGTGCGGGGTCCGGCGCCGTCTGGGGCGGCATGCGCGCCCACCACGTGTCGATGGCCCAGGCCTCGCCCGTGGAATACGGCGGCAGCGTGGCCGGCCGCTCCAGGCGCCAGGCGTTGTAGACCATGCGGTGCGAAGGCGCGGTGTACTGGGGAATCAGGTAGTGCCCGTGCGCGATGACGCGCTCCAGGGCATGGCAGGCGGGCAGCAATTCGTCCAGCGTCTTGGCCGACACGATGCTGCGGATCATCGCGTCCACGGCCTTGCTCTTCACGCCGGGGAAGTTGCCCGAGTCTTCCGTGTCCGCCGCCTGCGAGCCGAACATGTCGGCCAGTTCCTGGCCCGGATTGTTGGTGCCCTGGTACGCGATGGTGGTGATGTCGAAGTCGAACTTGCTCAGGCGCTGCTGGTACAGAGCGAAATCCACCGCCCGGAAGTTCAGCGTGATGCCGAGCTTTTGCAGGTTGCGGATCCACGACGACAGCGACCGCACGCCGCCTTCGCTGCTGTCCAGGTACTCCAGCACCATGGCCTGGCCCTGCGCGTTGCGCAGCGCGCCGTCCCGGACCTCCCAGCCCGCCTCTTTCAAAAGGGCCTGGGCACGGCGCAGGTTGTCGCGCAGCGTGGTGACGCCCTCAGTGCGCGGCGGCGTGGTCATGGGGCCGAAGGCGCTGGCGGGAAGGCTCTGGCGCCAGGGCTCCATCAGCGCCAGCTCCTCGGGCGTGGGTGTGCCGCGGGTCTCGCACAGGGTGTTGCCGAACAGGCCGTTGATGCGCTGGTAGGCGCCGTAGAACAGCTGGCGGCTCATCCACTCGAAGTCGTAGGCCAGCCCCAGCGCTTCGCGCACGCGGGCATCCTGCAGCAGCGGCCGGCGCGTGTTGAGCACGTAGCTCTGGAAGCCCGAAGGCAGCTTGTGCTCGAAGTTGCCCTTGACCAGCTCGCCCGTATCGAACTTGCGCCCCGTGACGCGGCGCGCCCAGTCGCCCGCGCTGAAAAAGCGCATGAGGTCGAACTCGCCCGCCTTGAGCGCCTCTAGCCGCGCGGTGTTGTCGCGGTAGATCTTCACCAGGATGCGATCGAAATTGGCGGTGCCCTTGCGCACGTTGAGGTCGCGCGCCCAGTAGCCGGGATCGCGCACGTAGGTGATGTCCTTGCCGAAGCGCACCGGCCCGATCTTGTAGGGGCCGCTGCCGATCGGGATGTCCATCACCACCTGATCGAAGCGCTTGGCCTTGCCGTTCTCCACGCCCCAGTCGCGGCTGAAGACGGGCAGCCCGCCCACCGTGAGCGGCAGCTCGCGGTTGGGGTGCTTGAAGCGGTAGCGCACCGTGCGGTCGTCGATCACGTCGATGCCCGCCACGTCGAACAGCGCCGTCTTGTAGGCCGGCGAGGTGTAGGGGCCCATCAGCGTGTCGTAGCTGAACTTCACGTCCTGCGCCAGCACCGGCTTGCCGTTGTGAAAGCGCGCTTCGGGCCGCAGTTGGAACACCACCGAGAGGCCATCGGCAGCCACCTCCACGTCCTGCGCCAGCAGGCCGTAGCCGGTGGCGGTCTCGTCCAGCGAGCCGGTGAGCAACGTATCGAACATCAGGTCCGACAGGTAGGCCGGCGAATTGCCCTTGATGGTGAACGGGTTGTATTTGTCGAAGGTGGAGACGCGCAGGTTGCTCACCAGCCGCAGCTCGCCTCCCTTGGGCGCATCGGGGTTGACGTACCCGAAGTGGTCGAAGCCCGCAGGCATCCGGGGCTCGCCCCACAGCGCATAGGCGTGTCCCGCCCACACGGGCATCGCACTCCCCCACAGCAACAAGATCGGCCAAAGACGCATGCGACAATTCTGCACTACGCTGGCGGCGCCCCGACGGGTCGCATGTCACATGCCCCGGTGGGCCATCAGCGGCGCACGCGCCGCCGCCACGCCCCCAATCCCCCGCATTCCACAGGAGAAGAAACATGGGTTTTCTGACCGGCAAGAAGCTGCTTATCACCGGCGTGTTGTCCAACCGCTCGATCGCCTACGGCATCGCCCGCGCCTGCCATGCGCAAGGCGCAGAACTTGCCTTCAGTTACGTCGGCGAGCGCTTCAAGGACCGCATCACCGACTTCGCCGCCGAGTTCGACTCCAAGCTCATCTTCGATTGCGACGTGAGCAGCGACGAGCAGATCGACCGCATGTTCGCCGACCTGTCGCAGGCCTGGCCGAAGTTCGACGGCTTCGTGCACAGCATCGGCTTCGCGCCGCGCGAGGCGATCGCCGGCGATTTCCTCGAAGGGCTGTCGCGCGAATCGTTCCGCATCGCGCACGACATCAGCGCCTACAGCTTTCCCGCCATGGCCAAGGCCGCCCTGCCCTACCTCAACGAAAAATCGTCCGTGGTCACCCTGAGCTACCTGGGCGCGTTGCGCACGGTGCCCAACTACAACACCATGGGCCTGGCCAAGGCCAGCCTGGAGGCCAGCGTGCGCTACCTGGCCGAATCGCTGGGCCCGCGCGGCATGCGCGCCAACGGCATCAGCGCCGGCCCCATCAAGACCCTGGCGGCCAGCGGCATCAAGGACTTCGGCAAGCTGCTGGGCGTGGTCGCCGGCGCCTCGCCCCTGCGCCGCAACGTGACGATCGAAGACGTGGGCAATGCCGCCGCCTTCCTGCTGTCGGACCTGGCCAGCGGCGTGACGGCCGAGATTATGTACGTGGACGGCGGCTTCAGCCAGACGGGCGGCATCAGCCGGGAAAGCGCCGAGCTGTCCTGAGATTCAGGCCGAATCGGCCGCCAGCGCATATTCCCCTAGGGCATTCCGCTATCAAAGTAATAGCAAAATAATCCCATGCTTCGCCGCATCGCCATCACCGTCCTGCTGGTCTGCGGCGCGCTGCCGGCCTGGGCGCAACCCCCAGCAACGGTATCGACCGCCTCGCCGCCGCCCCTGCTGCTGGCCAACGTCTACCGCACCGGACTGCCGCTGGCGGACTACTGGGTGAGCGAAAAGTACGACGGGGTGCGCGGCTACTGGGACGGCCACCAGTTGCGCATGCGCGGTGGCGAGCGGGTGAATGCGCCCGCCTGGTTCACCCAGGGCTGGCCCGCGATGCCGATGGATGGCGAGCTATGGGCCGGCCGGGGCCGCTTCGCCCAGGCACAGTCCACCGTGCGGCAGCAGCGGCCTGACGATGCGGCCTGGCGCCGCCTGCAGTTCATGGTGTTCGACCTGCCCGCGCAGGGCGGCCCGTTCGACGAGCGCCTGCCGGCATTGCAGGCCGCCGTGGCCGGCATCGGCCAGCCCTGGGTGCAGGCCGTGCCCCAGCAGCGCATCGCCACCGACGCCCGGTTGCAGGCCCTGCTGCACCGCACGGTGCGCGACGGGGGCGAAGGGCTGATGCTGCACCGTGGGGCGTCGCTCTACCAGGCCGGCCGCAGCGACGATCTCATCAAGCTCAAGACCCATGAAGACACCGAAGCGCGGGTCGTGGGCTACGTGCCCGGCAAAGGCCGGCACCGGGGCCGCATGGGCGCCTTGCTGGTGGAGATGCCCGGCGGCCAGCGCTTTCGGCTCGGCGCCGGCTTCACCGATGCGGACCGGGCGCATCCACCGCCCCTGGGCAGTTGGGTGACCTACCGCTTTCGCGGCACGCACGAGGGCGGCCTGCCGCGCTTCGCCAGCTTCCTGCGCGTGCGCGAGGACATGCACGCCGCCGCACCCTAGCAGGCCTGGGGCCGGGCTCCCACGGAAAAAGCCGCAAGGCCCCTCCGGGGTGCCCTTGCGGCTTTCCTGGATGCATTGGCAAGGCCCGCATCGGCTGGCGCCATCGGGTGCCAACGATGCGGACCGCCCGGCGCGGCTTACTTGGGCAGCAGCACCTTGTCCACGACGTGGATCACGCCGTTGGACTGGTACACATCGGCGATGGTCACGTTGGACATGCCGCCCTTTTCATCCGTCAGCGCAATCGAGGAGCCGCTGGCCTTGGCCGTCAGCGTGCCACCGGCGACGGTCTTCAGGCTGGCCGAGCCCTTGCCGTCGGCAATC
The DNA here is from genome assembly GCF_057546605.1 of Acidovorax sp. KPB24-03. Classification (NCBI taxonomy): domain Bacteria; kingdom Pseudomonadati; phylum Pseudomonadota; class Betaproteobacteria; order Burkholderiales; family Comamonadaceae; genus Acidovorax; species Acidovorax sp. KPB24-03. Next base: position 6,661 of record NZ_BAAJYR010000013.1, read on the forward strand.
ATCTTGGACAGCGCCGCCGCATCGACCTTGCCCGCCACCACGTGGTAAGTCAGCACCTTGGTCAACGTGGCCTTGTTCTCGGGTTTCAACAGCGTGTCCACCGTGCCGGCAGGCAGTGCGGCGAAGGCGGCGTTGGTGGGCGCGAACACCGTGAACGGACCGGGGCCCTTCAGCGTGTCCACCAGGCCGGCGGCCTTCACGGCGGCGACCAGCGTGGTGTGGTCCTTGGAGTTCACCGCGTTGTCGATGATGTCCTTGGTCGGATACATCGGCGCGCCACCGACGGTCACCTGCGCGAAAGCGGGCATCGCAGCGGCAGACAGGGCGAGCGTGAGGCTGGCGGCGGCCAGGCGGGCATTCATGCGAAAGGTCATGGAAATCTCCGTTGTGTCAGTGGGTGGATGCCGCCCGAAAATTCGCGCGGCTGAACACTGATACGGTGCAGGAAGCCGCCTGGATTCAATCCCGTGACATTCCCATACAAAAAGCCCGGAGGCGCTTTCGCGCAGCCGGGCTTTCGGAGTCAAGGCCTACGGCCTTGCGCGGCGATCAGACCTTGCGGCCGAACGGTCCGTCGCTGCCCACCTGCACGATGTCTTCGGCGGCAGGCGCGTTCTTGCGGCTCTTGCGAGCGGACGGCGGCTGCGGTGCGGCGGCTACGCAGTCGGCGTAGTAGCGCACGTTGCCGTTGTCGTCCTCGATCTCCACCAGGCCGTGGATGTCGGTCTCGAAGCCCGGGCACAGCTTGGAGAATTCGCGCGAGAACTTGAGGTAGTCCACGATCTTCTTGTTGAAGACCTCGCCCGGAATGAGCAGCGGAATGCCGGGTGGGTACGGCGTGATCAGGCTGGTCGTGATGCGGCCTTCCAGCGCATCGATCTCCACGCGCTCGGTCTTGCGGTGCGCGATGTGCGCATAGGCGTCGCTGGGCTTCATCGACGGCGTCAGGTCCGACAGGTACATCTCGGTGGTCAGGCGCGCGATGTCGTACTTGGCATAGAGCTGGTGCACGTGCTGGCACAGGTCCCGCAGGCCCATGCGCTCGTAGCGCTTGTGCTGCTGGCAGAACTCCGGAAGGATGCGCCACATCGGCTGGTTCTTCTCGTAGTCGTCCTTGAACTGCTGCAGCGCTGTCAGCAGCGTGTTCCAGCGGCCCTTGGTGATGCCGATGGTGAACATGATGAAGAAGCTGTAGAGCCCCGTCTTCTCCACCACCACGCCGTGCTCGGCCAGGTACTTGGTCACGATGGAGGCGGGAATGCCGTTCTCGTCGAACTTGCCGTCCAGGTTCAGGCCGGGCGTGACGATGGTGGACTTGATCGGGTCCAGCATGTTGAAGCCGTCGGCCAGCTGGCCGAAGCCGTGCCACTTGCTGGCGTGGTTCTTCTTGCCCTTGCCGTCGCTGCGGATGACCCAGTCCTCGGCGCGGCCCAGGCCCTCGTCCACGAGCTTGTCCGGGCCCCACACCTTGAACCACCAGTCGTCCTTGCCGAACTCCTCTTCCACCTTGCGCATCGCGCGGCGGAAGTCCAGGGCTTCAAGCAGGCTTTCCTCCACCAGCGCCGTGCCGCCGGGCGGCTCCATCATCGCGGCGGCCACGTCGCAGCTGGCGATGATGCTGTACTGCGGCGAGGTCGAGGTGTGCATCAGGTACGCCTCGTTGAACAGCGGCCGGTCGAGCTTGACCGTCTGCGAGTCCTGCACCAGCACATGGCTGGCCTGGCTGATGCCGGCCAGCAGCTTGTGGATGGACTGCGTGGCATACACCACCGAGTGCTTGGGCCGCGCGCGCTTCTTGCCCATCGCGTGGTAGCTGCCGTAGAACGGGTGGAACGCCGCGTGCGGCAACCAGGCCTCGTCGAAATGCAGGTTGTCCACGTAGCCGTCGAGCATGCCCTTGATGGTTTCGGTGTTGTAGAGCACGCCGTCGTAGGTGGATTGCGTGAGGGTGAGAACGCGCGGCTTGACGGCCTTGGCATCCACACCCTTGAGCAGCGGATTGGCGCGGATCTTGGCCTGGATTGCCTCGGGCTCGAACTCCGACTGGGGGATCGGGCCGATGATGCCGAAGTGGTTGCGCGTGGGCTTCATGAACACCGGAATGGCGCCCGTCATGATGATGCTGTGCAGGATGGACTTGTGGCAGTTGCGGTCCACCACCACCACATCGCCGGGCGCCACCGTGTGGTGCCACACCATCTTGTTGGACGTGCTGGTGCCATTGGTCACGAAGAAGCAGTGGTCCGCATTGAAGATGCGCGCGGCATTGCGCTCGCTCTCGCCGATGGCGCCGTTGTGGTCCAGCAGCTGGCCCAGTTCCTCGACCGCATTGCACACGTCGGCGCGCAGCATGTTCTCGCCGAAGAACTGGTGGAACATCTGTCCCACGGGGCTCTTGAGGAACGCCACGCCGCCGGAGTGGCCGGGACAGTGCCAGCTATACGAGCCGTCTTCGGCATAGTCCAGCAGCGCCTTGAAGAACGGCGGCTGCACGCTCTCCAGGTAGCTCTTGGCTTCGCGGATGATGTGGCGGGCCACGAACTCCGGCGTGTCCTCGAACATGTGGATGAAGCCGTGCAGTTCCCGCAGGATGTCGTTGGGCAGGTGGCGGCTGGTCTTGGTCTCACCGTGCACGTAGATCGGCACGTCGGAGTTCTTGCGGCGCACCTCGGCGATGAAGGTGCGCAGGCTCAGCACGATGGGGTCCAGGCCCGAGCCGAGGGTGAACTCCTCGTCGTCGATCGACAGGATGAACGCGCTCGCGCGGCTTTGCTGCTGCGCGAACTGCGACAGGTCGCCGTAGCTCGTGACACCCAGCACCTCGAAGCCCTCCGACTCGATGGCCTGCGCCAGCGCGCGGATGCCCAGGCCCGACGTGTTCTCGGAACGATAGTCCTCGTCGATGATGACGATGGGAAAGCGGAATTTCATGCGCAGCCTCCGAGCGAGCGGGCCCAAAAAACGAAACAGGCGCGAAGTGTAAGGAATAACGTTGTCACGCCTTTGACGGTCCGGTCTTTTGACCCAGAATGTGGTGCACTAAACACAACGAGGAGCGCGCAGTGATAGAGCAATCCACCCTCTGGTGGCTGATGGCGGGAGGGGCCGTCGCCGTGGAGCTGTTCACGAGCACGTTCTACCTGCTCATGCTGGCCATCGGCCTGGCCGCCGGCGCCCTCGCGGCCCACGCGGGCGGCTCGGTCGCGGCGCAGTTGCTGGCCGCGGCCGCGGTCGGGTCCGCGGGCGTGGTGGGCTGCTATGTGTTCCGTCAAAAGAACCCGGGCGCCCAGCCCGCATCGAGCAACCGCGACGTGAACATGGATGTGGGCGAGTCCGTGAACGTGGAGATCTGGAACGCCGACGGCACCGCGCAGGTGCGCTACCGAGGCGCCCAATGGACGGTGGTCCTGCGCCCCGGCAATGCCCCCTCCTCCGGCATGCACCGCGTGGCGGAAGTCATCGGCAACCGGCTGCTGGTCGACAAGCTCTGAGGCCGGCCCCCCCACGCACCGCCACAACGCAACGCCAAGCACCCACCCCAATCTTCAACATCGCAAAGGACCCCATGGAAATCATTGCCCTCGTCATCGTCGTCATCGCCGGCATCTTCATCGCTCGCTCGGTGAAGGTGGTTCCCCAACAGAACGCCTGGGTCAAGGAGCGGCTGGGCAAATATGCCGGCACCCTCACGCCGGGGCTGAACTTCCTCGTGCCATTCGTCGACCGCGTGGCCTACAAGCACAGCCTCAAGGAAATTCCGCTCGACGTGCCCAGCCAGGTCTGCATCACGCGCGACAACACCCAGCTGCAGGTGGACGGCATCCTCTACTTCCAGGTGACCGACCCCATGCGCGCCAGCTACGGCTCCAGCAACTACATCATGGCCGTCACCCAACTGGCCCAAACGTCGCTGCGCAGCGTGATCGGCAAGCTCGAACTCGACAAGACCTTCGAAGAGCGCGACATCATCAACGCCCAGGTGGTCCAGGCGATCGACGAGGCCGCGTTGAACTGGGGCGTGAAGGTGCTGCGCTACGAAATCAAGGATCTCACGCCGCCGGCCGAAATCCTGCGCTCCATGCAGGCGCAGATCACGGCCGAGCGCGAAAAGCGCGCCCTGATCGCCGCTTCGGAAGGCCGCCGCCAGGAGCAGATCAACATCGCCACCGGCGAGCGCGAAGCGTTCATCGCACGGTCGGAGGGCGAAAAGCAGGCGCAGATCAACAACGCCCAGGGCGAGGCCGCCTCCATCACAGCCGTGGCCGAAGCCACCGCCCAGGCCATCGAACGAGTCGCCGCGGCCATCCGGCAGCCGGGCGGCGAACAGGCCGTGCAGCTGAAGGTGGCCGAGCGCGCCGTGGACGCGTACGGCAAGGTGGCCGCCGATGCGACCACCACGCTGATCGTGCCCAGCAACATGAGCGAAGTGTCCGCCCTGATCGGCTCCGCCATGAAGATGGTTCAAACGACCCAACGCGCGCCTTGAACGGCGCTTCAACGGTTTTTCCTAAAACGGGCCAAAACCACTGCTACAATCGCGGGCTTCGGAGAGGTGGATGAGCGGTTTAAGTCGCACGCCTGGAAAGCGTGTGTGGGCTAATCCCCACCGCGGGTTCGAATCCCGCCCTCTCCGCCAAAGACAGTCCTGATTGCCAGTCGGGAACAAAAAAGCCACCCTCGGGTGGCTTTTTTTATTGCATGCGGCACCGCAGTGCGGACACCCCGTTGGCCCCTACATGACCAAGGTGGCGAGATTCGCAGCCGCGACGCCAAGCACCTCCACCGCGCAGCGATTGGCCGCCTCCAGCGAGGCGCGGGCCCCATTCCCCGAAAACCAGTGAAAGGCGAACGCCGACGCATAGGCATCTCCTGCACCCAGTGTGGACACGACGGTGGTGCGCTCTGCAGGGTGGTGGTGGCCGTGCAGCCCATCGAAGAACACCGCACCGCCAGCGCCGAGGGTGACCAGCACCCCCTGTCCCTGTGGGCGTGCCAGGGCCGTGGCAAGCGCCACAGCCTCGTCGGCACCCAGCTCCGGGGTGCAGGCCAGGCCTCGGTGGGCGGCCAGCCACTGCGCTTCGATCGCGTTCAGGCAGACCAGGTCTGCCGCGTTTAGCAACCGTTCCAAGGAGTCGGGCGATTGGCGCAATGAACGTGCGCCCGGATTGACCACCAGTTGGAAAGGCCGGGACGGCAGGCCCGCCAACGCGTGGTTCAACTCGTCGGTGGCGGCATCGGACAACGCGGACACATAGACAAGCTCGGCTTGCATGAGCATGGCAGAGGCATCCGCCAACGACAGTCGGGTACTGGCACCGCGCTGCGCGAACACGGTGGCATCGCCCTGCGGGTCCAGGTGGATCACGGCCTTTCCCGTGGGGCATCCGGGGATGGTCTGCACGCGTGCCACCGCGATGCCTTGCCGGTCCAACGTGTCGCGCAGCCATCGCCCTTCCATATCCGCGCCGACAGCGCAGCAGGCCGTGACCTGTGCGTGAAAGGCCGCAAATCCGAGCGCCGCGTTCACCGCACCGCCCCCGCTGGACCATCGCACGCTGGCCACGTCGTGTTTGGCTCCGGGGCCTCGCACCGCGTCCACCCCTGCAACCACAATGTCGAGCGTGGCACCGCCAATCGTCAGGACACGCACGTCAGACCCCGACCATGGCAGCGCCGATCACACCCGCCGAATTGCCCAGCCTGTTGCGCAGCACGGGGGTGTGGAACTCATCGTTGAAGACCATGCGCTGCAGCCGAAGAGCGCCCTCCCCATACAGTTCATCCATGCTGGCAAGCCCCCCGCCGATGACGATCACATCCGGGTCCAGCACGGCGACCACGTTGGCGACCGCGCCGGCAAATTGGCTGAGAAATCGGTCCAGCAATTCGACGGCCGCGCCATCGCCATGGCGCGCCATTTCAACGATGCGGGCCGCATCGGCAGACTTCCCGGTGGACTGCTGGTAGCGGGCCTCCAGCGCGGTTCCGCTCAGGTAGCGCTCGACACATCCCTGGCGGCCGCAGTAGCAGGCAGGCCCGTCCGGATCAATGGACATATGGCCCCATTCACCGGCAATGCCATGGCGCCCGCCCCACAAACGACCATTCACCACGATGCCTGCACCCACCCCCGTGCCGAGCACCAGCCCGAGCACGCAGCCGTGCCCGCTGCCTGCGCCATGACGGGCTTCGGCCATCGCAAAGCAGTTGGCATCGTTTTCCATGTTGAAGGGGCGGCCCAGCCGCTGGCGCAGATCCGCGTGCAGAGGATGGCCGTTCAGCTCGGTTGCATTGCAATTTTTCAGCAAACCGGTGGTTTTCGAAATGGACCCCGGGGTGCAGATTCCCAATGTCGCTTCTGCCCCCAAAACCACAGTGGCCAATTGGCAGTGCATTTCAATAATGCGCTGCAGCACCTGAAGATAGCCATCGCTGGCCCGGGTCTCCATTCGGATTCGCCGACATTCTCGATATTGATGGTCGAGTACGATGCCTTCGATTTTCGTCCCGCCCAGATCGATCCCGATATGGAATCTTTCCTTCGAATTTTCCTTATCCGCGTCCATGCGAAAGATACCCCCCATCCATTTGATTCTTGCGTTCGACGCTGTGGCACGCATGCGCAGCTTCAACAAAGCGGCAGACGAGCTGAATATTTCTCACAGTTCCGTCAGCCATCGGATTCGTGAACTGGAGCGATTGCTGGGCAATAGCCTGTTCACACGAACGACCCGCTCGGTCGCAATGACCCCTGAAGGCGAGTATTTGCACCAGCAGATGAAAGACGCATTGGAGACGCTTGAGGAGGCCTTCTCCGGCTTCACACAGGAGCGCAGCGTGATCCGGATCAGCGTGTTGCCTTCTTTTGCTCGCTTTCGGCTGGTTCCAGCCCTCACCGAATTCCAGCGCCTGCACCCGGCCGTCTCCATCGAGGTGTCGCCGACGACATGCAAGGTGGACGTCGATCAGGGAGAGGCAGACATTGCCATCCGGTTCGCCAAAGCCCGCCCCCAGGCCCACCATTGCGAACCGCTGCTGGAGGACGAGTGGTTTCCAGTGGCAGCTCCCGCCTATCTGAAACGGTGCGATGCACCCGGCATCGAGGCTCTGTTCAAACGCGCGGTGTTCCTGTCCCATAGCAGGCAGCCCTGGGAACCCTGGCTGAAGAAGGCCGGCATACAGATTTCGCCGGCGCAGCGCACGCTGACCTATTCCGACACGGGCTTCATGCTGGATGCAGCCCTCAATCTGCAAGGGATCGCACTGGGTCGGCGTTCTCTGGTGAAAGGCCTTCTGCAAAACGGCAGTTTGGTGCGGGTTTCCGACATCGCCATTCCGTCGGAGCAAGCTTATTTCCTGCTCGCATCGGAGCGGGCCCTGATCTCTCGCCACGGCAGCACGGTGATCCATTGGATCCGTGCTCTGGTGCAAGACGGCTAATGAACGATGGTGAGCACGATGCCGATCAACACACCTGAAATCGCCAGCATTTTTTGGCGGATGAATCGCTCTGCAAAGAACAGCGCGCTCAAGGCGAACACCATGATGAGATTGGTGCGCCGAAGCACCGATATCACCGAGATCAGCGCACCCTCGGCCTGCACGGCCGTGAGATAAATGAACTCGGCCAATACGTATGCGGCGGCAATCGCAGGGACCGCCCAATTTCGGGACAGCAGGCTTCGGCATTCCATGGCCCCGAAAACCCAAGGCAATAAAAGCAGCGCCATGCCGCCCCGCTGAATGGCCGAGTACGCCTGGACGGCGGCCAGATCCAAATGCAGGGTTGCCAGAATGTGCTTGTCGTAAAGGGCGTTGGCCGAAGACAGCAACGTGGCCGCGAGCATGCAAAACACCCACCCGTTGCGCTGAAACTGGATGCCCTCTTTTTGCCCGATCAGGGAGAACAGATAGTAGGACCCCATGGAGACAGCGAGCCCCATCCATTGCCACCAGTTGAGTTGCTCGGACAGGAAAACGATGGCGCCTACCGCCGTCCAAAGCGGCCCGGAAGCGCGCACGCCCGCGGAGATCGATAACGGCAAGGATTTGACCGAGTAATACGAAAGAATCCACGTGACCACCATCATTGCCGATTTGGGCAGCAACGCCAGCTGCTCGGCCCGGGTCAACGCTGAAGGGTGCAAGCCCAGGGGCTGCAGTGTGTCGGCCCAGGCAGCCGGAAGGAAAAAGAAAGGCGCCCAGATCAGCGCCCCGAGAACGGACGACCACAGCACCACCTCCAGGACCGTTTTTTCCCTGAGGGCGAGTTTGGTCAAAAAGTCGTAGGTTCCCAGCACCAACCCGGCCAGCAGGCCCAAGGCAATCCATGTCATGTTCGGGCATCAAAGTGCGAGAAAGCCGCCGTCCACGGGAACCACTGCGCCCGTCAAAAATGATGCCTGGGGACTGCTGAGCCAAAGCACGGCTTGTGCGACCTCATGCGACTCGCCGACGCGCTTCATGGGCAGGCGCTCGGCCCATCCCTCCAGCCCGCCGGAGACAGCACTGGAGCGGGCCAGCATCTCCGTGGAGATCGGCCCGGGGGACACGGCATTCACGCGCACGCCATAAGGCGCCGCCTCGACTGCGGCCGCCTTCGTCAGCGCAAGCGCTGCATGTTTGGAAGCGGTGTACGCACCCGTGCCTTCCAGAATCGTGCGATGGGCATGCACGGAAAGGTTGTTGACGATGCAGCCCGAGCGCCGCTCGTACATCGGTCTGAGCAAATGCTTCATGCACAGCATGAGTCCGGTGCAATTAGCGCGCATCACTGCTTCAAACGCATCGATGTCTTGGTCCACGATGGCCGACGCCGTTCCAACGCCCGCATTGAGGAAGGCGATATCCACCACGCCAAGACGGCGCTCGACTTCGTCCATCAGGTTCATCACGTCGTTCTCGCTGCCGACATCGCAGGCCACCGCGAAGCCGATGCCGCCGGCGTCCAGAATCATCTTGGCGGTCTCACCGCAAGAAGACACCGTGCGGCCCGCGATGGCCACCTGGGCGCCCTGCTTGGCGAAAGCAAGCGCCGTCGCCCTCCCGATGCCCGTGCCTGCGCCAGTCACCAGCACCACCCTGTCCTTGAAAGCGTTCATGGGGTCCAACCTGACAACGAGTTCAGCAACGATGCGATGGCCCTGGCCAGCACGCCATCCTGGGCAGACGCGGCACCGCTGATTCCGAGTCCGCCCACCAAGGTTCCTCCCACCAGCAGCGGAACACCGCCTTCCAGGGGCAGGACGTCGGCCAGGGCGAGATAGGCCGTCTTGCCCTGTTCCAGCGCCTGCTGCATCGCGGCGGTGTCCCTGCGGAAATAAACCGCTGTCCGCGCCTTCGCAATCGACGCGTCGATCGATCCCAGAAAGGCATCGTCCGCACGGGCAAACGCCAGAAGGTGTCCCGAGCTGTCCACTGCCGCCGCCGAAACGGCCAGGCCTTCGTCCAGGCCTGTGATCAGCGCGCTCTGCACCAATTGCTGCGCCTGACTGGCGCTCAGCCGCGAAAGACCGGTTTCAGGCATCTGCATGCGCCATCTCCTCGGCAGCAATGCGGATGGCATCGGCGTCCACATCATTCACAAAGCGGCATGCGCCGATCCCGTCGGGCAGTGGCAGTCGCTGCCGGCCATCGCGATGACGCATCGTGTCGGCCAGCGCCTCCTGCAGCAGGCCGGGCTGCTCGAAAAAGCGATGCCGCAAAGGCAATTGCATGGACTTCATGACACGCACGACCCGACGTACATCCTGGTCTGCAAGGAGCCCTCTCGCCCGTGCCAGGCGGCAAGAAAACAGCACATCCAAAGCGACCGCCTCGCCATGCAGCAATTCTGGCAGCGCCTTCATCTCGATCAGCGGAGCAAACGAGTGTCCGAAATCGACGCATCGGTCCAGCGTGAGCTCCCACAGGTTGGGAGCCAACTCTTCCAGCATGCCCTCCACCGCCAGACCGATGACCTCTGGAGCGACGATCGCATCCTGAAAGCGGGTCAGCAGCAGCATCTCGGAGTGCCGCTCCAGCAGGTCGAACAACCGAGGGCTCTTGATCACCGCGAGCTTGAGCAACTCTCCCATCCCATTGGAGAGCTCGCGGGACTCCACCGTCGACAAAAAGCTGCGATCCAGCAAGGCAACGGTAGGCGCATGGTATGAACCCAGGCGGTTGCGACGATCCATTGCATTCACGGCGGTCTTGATACCGACCGCGGCATCCCACAGCGCCATCGCGTTGGTAGGAACCTTGACGTAGGGAATTCCTCGCCGATACAGCCCCGCCGCAAAACCGACGAGGTCCAGCAACACACCACCGCCAATGGCAACCACGGGCTCAGAACGGCGCAGCACCCCTGCCGATTCGAGGTGGCGAGCGATTGTCATGGCCGTCTCCAAGTCTTTCGTTTCTTCCGAAACGGAAAGGCTCAGGATGGAAACGTCTACTCCATGGTGAGCATAGTAGGCGCGCATCTCTTCGCCATAAAGTTGGTCCACGTGCGCATCGATCACGAGGGCTTGGCGCAAACCAGGCTGTGCCCTGCCGCAGGTGATCAATTCGAGGGCATCGAGCCTGAAGATGCCGTCGATCTGTCGCACTTCGTATGAAACCTCCTGTGTCGCGTGCACTCTCCAGCCATGCGCCTCGAAACGGTTCAGCGCGCCCATGCTCGCCGGCCATATCACCCGATCGTTCATCCATGCCCTCCCTTTTTTTGTAGGGGGCCAAGCGTAGTGCGAAGCGACGCCGGCATTGCTGAACGTTTCGCGAGCTTTCTACGGCTTGGTTGATGAATCCTTCGCAAAGGTATGGGAGCGGCTCAAAGCCCAGCCAGACTTCCTGGCGTGCCCTTTACCAGCATGAGGCCACAGAGCGCCCCAGCGGCTACTGAATCAGAAACGGTGAACGCAGGTGCAAAGGAAAAATGGGGAGGTGGGCTTTGGGGCTGTGAGATCCCGCAAAGCCCATGCAGCCAGTGCATGCTGCAAGACAAAGAAAAAACGGGCTACCGCTTTTGGCGATAGCCCGTTGATTTTTTTTATAAATGGTCGGCGTGGCGGGATTCGAACTCGCGACCCCTTGCACCCCATGCAAGTGCGCTACCAGGCTGCGCTACACGCCGACAAGACTTAGATTATATGCACAAAAAAAACTCAGTTCAAGGAAAGCAGCGCACGAATTTCAAATAATTCCCGCCGCAGGATCTGTGTATCCAAAAGCGCAATCGAGGACAAAGTCGCCGATGGGCTCGACAAGTCGGCCCCATGTGCCGTTTGCAGAGCAAAAGAGGAGCTGCCATCCAACTCCGGCGACAACGAATCGCCCTCTTGCAGGCGATTGCGCGCTCCGCTGATCGTGAAGCCTTGCTCGTACAGAAGGTCCCGGATACGACGGATCATGAGCACCTCGTGGTGCTGGTAGTAGCGGCGGTTTCCCCTGCGCTTCATGGGCCGAAGCTGCGTGAACTCCTGCTCCCAATAGCGCAGTACGTGCGGTTTGACGCCACAGAGCGCGGCCACCTCTCCAATGGTGAAATACCGTTTGGCCGGGATGGGGGGAAGCGGTGTGCCCATGGGACGCGGTTTCTAGCGAATAAACAAGCAGCGTACTGCAGCCGGAACAAAGGCGCCAGCCACTTCCGTTCAGTGGCAGGCGGGAAAGAGACAGTGCTTCAGCCAGCAGCGCCCGCGTTCTGGATCTGCTCCTTGAGCTTGCTGCTGGCATGGAAAGTCACGACACGGCGGGCCTGAATCGGAATCGCCTCGCCCGTGCGGGGATTTCGCCCCGGTCTCGGGGCTTTGGTACGGATCTGAAAGTTACCGAAGCCCGACAGCTTCACGTCTTGACCATCCACCAGGCGCTGCGCAATCAGATCGAAAAAAGCATCGATCATGTCTTTCGATTCGCGTTTATTCAGACCAATGTGGTCGAACAGAAGGTCCGCCAGCTGCGCCTTCGTCAACGCAGGGGTTTCCAGGCTTTCTACCGCAAATTCCATCACGTCAGCGCTCCCGTTCAGCATCGTCATCACCGCAACCTCGCACCGGTACGGCTCGACAGTTGTTCGACCACCGACTGAATCGTCGCTTCGATTTCAGCATCCGTCAGCGTGGCGCCATCAGCCCCCAGCGTCAGGCGCACGGCCAAGCTCTTTTCACCGCTGGCGAGACCACCAACAGAGGCTTCGCCATCACGCAAAGGCTTGGGCCGGAACACATCAAACAGCACCGCCGCGCGAAGCCGTGTGGGAGGCACGGCAGCCTGAATGGCTGCCATCACATCAGCGTGCGTGATCCGCTCGGCAACCACCACGGCCAGATCCCGCTCTACCGCTTGATGCTTGGCCACTGCATGAAAATGAGGGACCTGCCGCTGCATGACCGCATCGAGTTCCAGCTCAAACATGACTGGGGCCTGGGGAAGCTCCCAGGACTGGCGCCACCGAGGATGCAGCTCTCCAATGAACCCAATGGCTTGGCCATTCAGCAGCACGCGGGCACAGCGGCCAGGGTGCATGGCAGTGTGCGTTGCAGGCTCAAAAACGGGCTTCAGGGGAGCAAGCAGCGCCTCGACATCGCCTTTGGCATCGAAGAAATCCACCCCTTGCTCTTTGCGTCCCCATTGGAGGACGTCGGATGCGCCATATGCAAGTCCAGCCACGCGCATGGGCTGATGGAAACCCTCTACCGTGGTATCAGACTCCGCAACGGACGCATCGCGCAGAAAGACCCGGCCCAACTCGAAAACCCGCACGCGCGACGCCTTGCGATCCAGGTTGAACTTCAAGACCTGCAGCAAGGAGCCCAACAGCGAAGAGCGCATCACGCTCATCTGGCTGGCAATGGGATTCAACAACCGGATGGGCTGTGGATTGCCCGCCAGTTCGTGCTCCCAATGCTCTTCCACAAAGCTGAAATTGATGGTTTCCTGGTATCCAAGTCCCGCCAGTGCACGACGCACGGCAAAAGGCCCCCGACGTTCTTCGGCACGCAGCTTGGGCGTGATGGGCGCCAGCGGCGGCGTGGTAGGCAATTGCTGGTAGCCCACCATGCGAGCCACTTCCTCGATGAGATCTTCCTCGATCGCGAGATCGAATCGATAGGGCGGCGGCAGCACCGTCAATGTGCCCTCGCCGGAAGTCACCGGCAGTCCCAGGCGCTTAAGCGCATCGGCACACTGCTCTTGCGTCAATGGCATGCCGATCACCTTGACGGCCCTGGCAACGCGGAGCGTGACGGGCTTGGCTTCAGGCACGTTCGGACACTGGTCGTCCATCGGACCGCAAACGGTCTCAGGTGTGCCGCAGATGTCAATCACCAACTGGGTGATGCGCTCAATGTGTTCCACGGTCTGGCTCGGATCCACGCCACGTTCGAAACGATGTCCGGCATCGGTCGAGAAGTTATAGCGGCGCGAGCGGCCAGCCACGGCCTTGGGCCACCAGAAAGCCGCTTCGATGTAGATATGGCGAGTGTCGTTCGACACGGCCGTCGCATCGCCCCCCATGATGCCCGCCAACGATTCGACCTGGCTTGCATCCGCAATGACGCCCACCTTTTCATCGAGGGCGACGGTGTTGCCATTCAGCAATTTGAGCTCTTCGCCCGCACGCGCCCAACGCACATCCAGGGGGCCGTGAATTTTGTCCAGATCGAAAATGTGAGAGGGGCGGCCCAGCTCGAACATCACATAGTTGGAAATATCGACCAACGGGGAGACGCTTCGCTGCCCGCAACGTGCGAGCCGGTCCAGCATCCACTGCGGAGTCGCAGCCTGCGTGTTGATGTTGCGAACGATACGTCCCGAGAATCGCCCACACAGATCCGAGGCGCTGATCTTGACTGGCAAAACGTCGCCATGACCCACCGGTACCGCCGGAAACTGCAGCGGCTTCAGCGGCGCTCCAGTCAGGGCAGAGACTTCACGCGCGATGCCGTAAACGCTCAAGGCATGTGCCAGATTGGGCGTGAGCTTGAGGGTGAACAGGGTGTCGTCCAGGTTCAGATGAGTCCGAATGTCCTGCCCGAGCGGAGCATCGGCCGCCAGTTCCAAAAGGCCTCCATGGTCTTCCGAGAGCTTCAACTCCCTGGCGGAGCACAGCATGCCCTGGCTTTCCACACCGCGAAGCTTGCCCACCTTGATCAAGAACGGTTTGCCATCCTCCCCGGGAGGCAACTCCGCACCGACAAGCGCGCAAGGCACTTTGATACCGACGCGTGCATTGGGCGCACCACACACGATGTTGAGCAAAGCACCCTGCCCCGTATCGACCTGGCAAACGCGCAGGCGATCAGCATTTGGATGCTGCACCGCCTCCTTGATTTCTCCCACCACGATCTTCGTGAAAGGAGGCGCCACAGGCTGCAGCTCTTCCACTTCGAGCCCTGCCATGGTCAGTGTCTCGGCCAATTCTTTGGTCGAAAGTGGAGGATTGCAGAACTCGCGCAGCCAGGATTCTGGAAATTGCATATTCAGTCTTCGGTGATTCTTGAGCGCAGCAGCCCTCGTTAGGTGGGCCGCCTGTGTGGAACGCGGCGTGCGGTTTACTGGAACTGCGAAAGAAAACGAATGTCGCCATCAAAGAAGAGGCGCAAATCATTGACCCCATAGCGCAGCATCGTCAGCCGGTCAGGCCCCATGCCGAACGCAAAGCCGATGTATTTTTCTGGATCGAGGCCCATGTTCCGGACCACGTTCGGATGCACTTGTCCGGAGCCCGCCACTTCAAGCCAACGCCCGGCCAAAGGGCCCGTCTGGAACTGGATGTCTATTTCGGCACTGGGCTCGGTGAAAGGGAAAAAGCTGGGCCGAAAGCGCAAGACCAAATCATCGCTTTCAAAGAAAGTACGGCAGAAGTCGGTGAAGACGACCTTCAGATCCTTGAAGCTCACGTTCTCGCCGATCCACAGGCCTTCGCATTGGTGGAACATGGGTGAGTGCGTGGCATCGCTGTCCACCCGGTATGTACGGCCCGGGGCAATGACGCGGATCTCCGGCATGGCCTGGCCCGAGTCGATCAAGGCGCGGTGTTTTTTGACATGCTGAACGGCATGGCGGATCTGCATGGGGCTGGTATGGGTGCGCAACAGGTTCGGAGCGGTGGCTGTGCCGCCCTCGACATAGAACGTGTCGTGCATGGAGCGCGCCGGATGGTCTTCAGGCGTATTCAACGCCGTGAAATTGAACCAGTCGGACTCAATCTCGGGCCCCTCGGCCACGTCAAAACCCATCGAGCCGAAAATGCCCTCGATGCGCCCCAGGGTCAAGGACACGGGATGCAACCCACCTTGCCCCCGTTGACGACCGGGCAAGGTGACATCCAACGATTCCGCCTGCAATTGTGCTTCCAGCTCGGCATCTGCCAACGCTTTTCGGCTTGCGTTCAGGGACGCTTCAATGGCCTGCTTGGCAACATTGATGGCGGCACCGCGAGATTTCTTTTCCTCAACAGACAGCTGGGCCATGCCTTTCATGAGCTCTGTCACTCGCCCCGACTTGCCCAGAAACTGCGCCTTGGCATTTTCCAGATCGGCAGGGGTGACGGCTTGCGCGAACAGGTTCCGCGCGCTTTCGACCAGGGAGTCCAACTCGTTCATACCAGCTCTCATCGTCTCTTGGAAATGAACAAGGGCTAGTGCCTTTTCAAGCCCTAGCCCTTGCGTTTATTGCGCAAGCAGCTATCAATAAGATAGCTACCAGTCGTGAACTCAAGCAGCAGCCAGCTTGGCCTTGACTTGCTCCACGATGCTGCCGAAGGCAGCCTTGTCGTGCACCGCGAGGTCGGCCAGCATCTTGCGGTCGATCTCAATGGCAGCCTTCTTCAGGCCGTTCGTGAATTGGCTGTAGGTCAGACCCAATTCGCGCGAAGCGGCGTTGATACGGGCGATCCACAGTTGGCGGAACACGCGCTTCTTGGTGCGGCGGTCACGGTAGGCATACTGCCCAGCCTTCATTACCGCCTGTTTGGCGATACGGAAAACATTACCGCGGCGACCACGGAAACCCTTTGCAAGGGCCAGAACTTTCTTGTGACGGGCACGGGCCGTTACACCACGTTTGACGCGAGGCATGTGAGTACTCCTTGTTCGTCGTTGTTAAAGGCCAGCACCAGGCAGCATTTGTGCAATGGAGCCCATATTGGTCTCATGCACAGAAACTGCACCACGCAGATGGCGCTTATTCTTGGTGGTCTTCTTCGTCAAGATGTGACGCTTGAAGGCTTGACCGCGCTTGACGGTGCCACCGGGACGAACGCGGAAACGCTTTTTCGCGCTGCTCTTGGTCTTCATTTTGGGCATGTGAATGCTCCTTTTGTTTGTGCTCGCGAGGCGTTTGCGAACCGATCCGCAACCTTGTTGGCCCCGAGTCACTTTTTGACGGCAAGCCTTGGCCTGCCGTTCGGTGCCGCTTGCGCGGCCCCTATGCCCGAGCCAGCCTTGAGGCTGGCCCGGTCAATTCACTTAACCACTTGGCCCACCAGCCACCTCAAGCAGTGGTGGTAGCGCCTTCCGCTGCAGGTTTGCCAGCGGGCTTTTTCTTGCCCGGCGCGATCATCATGATCATTTGCCGGCCTTCGAGCTTGGGAAACTGCTCGATCAGGATGGTGTCACCCAAATCATCGCGAATGCGATTGAGCAAGGCCAAGCCCAATTCCTGATGGGTGATCTCCCGGCCGCGAAAGCGCAGGGTGATCTTGCATTTGTCACCCTCCGCCAGGAAGCGGCGAATGTTGCGCATTTTGATGTTGTAGTCACCATCATCCGTACCGGGACGGAATTTGATTTCCTTGATCTCGATGACCGTCTGCTTGGCCTTGGCCTCTGCCGCGCGTTTTTTGCTCCTGATACTTGAACTTGCCATAGTCCATCAGGCGACACACGGGAGGGTTGGCCGTGGCGGCAATCTCCACCAAGTCCACATCCAGCTCGCCCGCCATGCGGAGGGCTTCCATGAGGCTCACGACCCCGAGCGGCTCGTTCTCAGGACCGGAGAGGCGAACCTCAGCGGCCATGATTTCACGGTTCAGGCGGTGCTTGCGCTCTTCGCGCTGGCGACGATCACGAAATTCAGTAGCGATGGCTATTTTCCTTCAATCAAAATGCTACGGATAACGTAGCGAGTACCGCACAGCTCACGCGGGCTAAAGCCAAGTTTGACACCAAATCAAGCTTTAGAAGCGATGTCCTGGGCGATGAGCGCTACGAACGCTTCGAGGGACATCACACCGAGGTCTCGATTGCCCCGGGCGCGCACTGCGACAGCTCCTGCTGCCTTTTCTTTCTCACCGGCGACGATGATGTAAGGCAGCTTTTGCAACGAATGCTCTCGTATTTTATACGTAATCTTTTCGTTACGCAGGTCAAGCGCCACCCTAAGGTCTTGATTCGGCAGTGCTTTTTGAAGCTTTGCGGCGATTTCACGACAGTAATCGTCCTGTGCACCCGTGATGTTCAGCACGGCCACCTGCACTGGAGCCAACCAGACTGGCAATGCGCCTGCGTGCTGTTCGATCAGAATTCCGATGAAGCGTTCCAGGCTGCCAACGATGGCACGGTGCAAAACGATGGGGCGATGCCGGGCACCATCTTCTCCCACGTATTCGGCACCCAGCCGCTCAGGCATGGAAGGATCGACCTGAATGGTGCCGCATTGCCAGTGACGGCCAATGGCATCGCGCAAGGTGTACTCCAGCTTGGGGCCGTAGAAAGCGCCGTCACCAACGGCGATTTGATAGTCGCAGCCAGAGGCTTTCAGGCTTTCAATCAGTGCATTCTCTGCCTTGTCCCAGCTTTCTTCGGAGCCGATGCGCTTTTCGGGACGCGTGGCGACTTTGTAGATGATGTCGGTGAAGCCAAAGTCTTTATAGACCTTTTGCAGCAGCGTCGTGAAGTTGATGCACTCCTGCTGGATCTGCTCTTCGGTGCAGAAGATGTGTCCATCATCCTGGGTGAACGCACGCACGCGCATGATTCCATGCAGGCCGCCCGTCGGCTCATTGCGATGGCACTGACCGAACTCGCCGAAGCGCAAAGGCAGATCGCGATAGCTCTTAACGCCTTGGTTGAAGATCAGGATGTGCCCAGGGCAGTTCATCGGTTTGAGCGCGTAGTCGTGCTTTTCGCTCTCCGTCGTGAACATGTTCTCGCGGTACTTGTCCCAGTGCCCCGTTTTTTCCCACAGGTGCTTGTCCAGGATTTGCGGGCCTTTCACCTCCTGATAGCCGTTGTCGCGATACACCTGACGCATGTACTGTTCGACGCCCTGCCAGATCGTCCAACCTTTGGGGTGCCAGAAAACGGTACCGGGCGAGTGCTCGTCGATGTGGAACAGGTCCAGCTCTCTGCCGAGGCGGCGGTGATCGCGTTTTTTCGGCCTCCTCGATGCGTTTGACGTATGCATCCAAGTCTTTCTTGTCGGCCCACGCAGTACCGTAGACGCGCTGCAATTGCTCGTTCTTGGCATCGCCACGCCAGTACGCACCGGACACCCGGGTCAGCTTGAAGACTTTCAGGAATCGCGTGTTGGGCACGTGGGGGCCACGGCACATGTCCACGTACTCCTGGTGGTAGTACAGACCCATGGCCTTCTCTTCGGGCATGTCCTCCACAAGGCGCAGCTTGTAGTCTTCCCCACGCGCCTTGAACACCTCGATCACCTCGTCCCGCGGGGTCATCTTCTTGATCACGTCGTAGTCCTGCGCAATCAGCTCCTTCATGCGCTGCTCGATGGCAGCGATGTCGTCGGGCGTGAAGGGGCGCTCATAGGCGATGTCGTAGTAAAAGCCTTCGTCGATGACGGGGCCAATGACCATCCGGGCCGTCGGATAGAGTTGCTTTACGGCGTGGCCGACCAAGTGAGCGCAGGAGTGGCGGATGATCTCCACGCCTTCCTCATCGCGCGGCGTGATGATTTGCAGGCGGGCATCGTGGTCGATCACATCGCTGGCATCCACCAAGCGCCCATCCACTTTGCCTGCCACCGTCATCTTGGCCAGTCCTGGACCGATGGACTGGGCCACCTCTGCCACCGTCACCGGGCCAGGATATTCGCGTTGAGAATTGTCGGGGAGCGTGATCTGAATCATTGAAGAATCCTTGTCGAGGGGGTGGCGCGCGGTGCCACAAAGCAAAAAGCGCGGAACGAAGTCCGCGCTTTTGGAAGAAGAGTGCAAATCTGTGCAGGCGCGAACAGGCAGCCTTAAAGGCCGGTCAACATCTCCGTTGTAGTTCGCGGTGTCATAACCAGATGTGCCTTTCTCGCTCTTGTGCTGATGGGTGGTCGCGGGATTCTAACCTGCCCCCAATGGAAAAAGCCTGGGGCCTTGACGCCCCAGGCCCATCGACAGCGCCAGGTCAGTGGAACTGCTCTTCTTCGGTCGAACCCGTGAGTGCCGTCACGCTGGATTTGCCACTCTGGATCACCGTGGTCACGTCGTCGAAATAACCGGTGCCCACTTCTTGCTGGTGCGACACGAAGGTGTAGCCACGCTCGCGTGCCGCGAATTCAGGCTCCTGCACCTTCTCGACATAGGCCGACATGCCGCGCTTCACATAATCCTGCGCCAGATCGAACATGTTGAACCACATGCTGTGTATGCCGGCCAGCGTGATGAACTGGTACTTGTAGCCCATGGCGCCCAATTCGCGCTGGAACTTGGCGATGGTGGCATCGTCGAGGTTCTTCTTCCAGTTGAATGATGGCGAACAGTTGTACGCCAACAGTTTGCCGGGATGCTTGGCATGCACGGCATCCGCAAACTTCTTCGCGAACTCCAAGTCCGGCGTGCCCGTCTCGCACCACACCAGATCCGCGTAATCCGCATACGCAACGGCGCGGCTGATGGCCTGATCCAAGCCCTTCTTGGTCTTGTAGAAACCTTCGGCCGTGCGCTCACCCGTCAGGAACGGCTTGTCATTGGCGTCGTAATCGCTCGTGATCAGGTCGGCGGCCTCCGCATCGGTCCGCGCGATCACCAGGGTCGGCACGCCGTAGACGTCTGCAGCCATGCGTGCAGCAATCAACTTCTGCACTGCCTCCTGGGTGGGAACCAGCACCTTGCCGCCCATGTGGCCACACTTCTTCACAGACGCCAACTGATCTTCGAAATGCACACCGCCGGCCCCCGCGCGGATCATGGCCTTCATCAACTCGTAAGCGTTCAACACGCCACCGAAGCCTGCCTCCGCGTCGGCCACGATGGGCGCGTAGTAGTCGACAAAGCCTGCGTCGCCAGGATTGGCCCCTTTGGACCACTGAATTTCATCGGCGCGGGTGAAAGCGTTGTTGATGCGCTCCACCACCTTCGGCACCGAATCGACGGGATACAGCGACTGGTCGGGGTACATCGCCGCGTATTCATTGTTGTCTGCCGCGACCTGCCAGCCCGACAGGTAGATCGCCTTGATGCCGGCCTTGACTTGCTGCATGGCCTGGCCTCCCGTGAGCGCGCCCAGGCAGTTCACATAAGGTTCGTTGTTGACCAAACCCCACAGTTTTTCGGCACCACGCCGTGCCAGCGTGTATTCCACCTGGAAGGAGCCCCGAAGACGAACAACATCCGCAGCGCTGTAGCCGCGCTTGATGCCCTTCCAACGCGGGTTCTGTGCCCAGTCTTTTTCAAGGGCGGCAATTTGCTGTTCGCGGCTGAGCTGTTCATTGAAGGATTGCGGCATAAGTCACTCCGTGGGTTGGTTGATAAGCCGGGCTGCAAGAGGCCGCCCTTGGAGATCACTTTAAGTCTTGTACAAGACTTGATCAAGCTCTTATGTCTTATATAAGAGATAAAATTTATTGTTTTAAATCAACAACTTATTCACACCATCTCTTATTGCGAAATTTAATTTCTCATATCAAGAAATTTTTCCGCAGCGCAGCATCATGTATTTTTGTAATGTGAAAATCAAATTTTGCGATACAAAAATCAGGTTTGGCGATCGGTCATCCAGTCGCCATGCACGATCCGGGTGGCGTTCTTCAAGTATTCGGAATTGATTTCATACACCAGGCATTCCAGTTCCTGCCCTCCGACAGAGACCGAGATCTCCCGTTTTTCGTACTCGCCATTGGGTTTGGGCAGCAGCCCCTCGATTTCGTCCAACTGGATCTCCAGTTCGGGCGAAATCGCATAGACCTCCCCGTGCACCGAAAAATCGCCCGGCTCCCGCACGTCCGCCAAATGCAGCGCAATGCCGGGATAGGCACCGAGGTCGTACAGCGTTCCGCAGACGGTGGCCTCCCCCAGGAAGGTCGCGCGGGGCGTCAAACGGGTGATGTCATTGCTGCCACCACGGCGCAAGGTGCCATAGACAAAAACGTAGCGTGAAAAAGGATGAAGGGTTTCGTCGGGCATGATGGCGCGCTCCAGGGTACTACCCGCAAAGTCTAGCCAACACGCGAACATGCCAAGCCGCCCCATCGCCTATCTCTGCCTTGCATTGAGCATGTCGCTCGTGGGCAGCTATGTCGCCTTGTCCAAGCCACTGGCGGCCGCGCTACCGGTCTTCCTGCTGGCCTGGATGCGGTTCGGCATTGGGGGATTGGGAATGATCCACTGGCTCAAGAAACCGGCGGATGAGGGCCCGATGACACCGCAGGTGCGGCGCCTGCTGTTTCTCGAGTCTTTTCTGGGTAACTTCCTCTTCACCCTTTGCATGATCTCGGGCGTGAGTCTCACCAGCGCCGTATCGGCAGGGGTGACGATGGCCGGAATACCTGCCGCAGTGGCAGTCATGAGCTGGTTCTTCCTGAAGGAAAAGGTCTCTGCGCGGACCTGGATCGCGGTCGGGTGCGCCGTCGTCGGCATCGCGCTCTTTTCGCTATCAAATTCAGAGCATCACACCCAATTAAATTCCCGGCATGAGGGCGAAAACGCTCCCAATCTGGTTTGGCTTGGGCAATTGCTCTTGCTGGGCGCCGTTCTGTGCGAGGCAGCCTATTCGGTCATCGGCAAGAAACTGACGGGCACGCTGGGGCCGCGCCGAATCACTTCGTTGATCAACCTTTGGGGATTCGCGCTGGCAACCCCCATGGGACTGTACGCAGCATGGCATTTTGACTTTGCCAGCCTCACACCCGGTCTTTGGACGTTGCTCGTCTTCTACGCACTGGCCGCGAGCATGTGGACCGTGTGGCTGTGGATGACGGGGCTCAAGGCGGTGCCTGCTGCACAAGGCGGCGTCTTTACCGTGATGTTGCCCATCAGCGCGGCGTTGGTGGGGGTACTGGTGCTCGGAGAGCGCCTTGCCCCGGTTCAACTGATCGCTTTCGGTATTGCGATCGCCAGCGTCGTCCTGGCCACGCTTCCTGAAAAATCTTCAGTGCGCCAGCGTTCATCCGAAGCCAATGCCAAAGCGATGGACTCGCAATCACCTCGGCATTGATTCCGCCTTCTGCTCCAGGGGCTAACGCCCTGTCACTTTGCGGATGGGGGGCTTGATGCTTTCGCGCCGCGCCGGCAACACCTGCGCGTGCTCGCGAGGGGCGTTGAGCACGATGCACGTGGAGGTTTCCGCCAGCAGGCAGAACCCCGTCACTACAGCATCCAGATGGCTGACATCGATCACTGCGATTTCCAGAACCCAGCTGTCTTCCCCCGTGACGTTGTAGGCATTCAAGACCTCGGGCGTCTCTTCGATCAGTCGAACCACCCGGGCATATTCCGCCCGGCCCACGCGGATGATGGCGCGAATGCCATAGCCCAAACGGGCGTAATCCAGACGAACGCCGTAGCCCCGGATCACCCCCGAAGCTTCCAGTTTGCGAACCCTCTCGGTCACTGCAGGCTGGCTGAGGTGCACCCGGCGGCCCAGTTCGGCCATCGAAATGCGGGCATCCTGCTGCAATTCAGCAAGGATTCTGCTGTCGTGCGCATCCAATTGAGAAACGTCGGTCATGGTGGTATTTAACCATTGAAACAAAGGCAATCTATATTTCCAGCCTTTCAAATGCCATGGAAAAGCACGCTCAGCCTGCATAGCATTTGCGGCATGACTTCACTTTCCACCTCCCCCGCCAGCCCTGCTGCACGCAGCCTCCCCACGGTGCTGCTCCTGGCCCTTTTGGCCTGCTATCTCATCTGGGGCTCGACCTATCTGGCCATCCAGCTGGCCCTCAAAAGCTTTCCACCGTTTTTCCAGATGGGCACCCGCTTTCTCGCTGCAGGCACACTGCTGATGGCATGGGTGGCGTGGCGCAAGCCCCAAAGCGGCAGCGCACCGAAGCTGCCGACGAAGCGGCAATGGATGCATGCCCTCATCGTCGGCGCTCTGATGCTGGGCGGCGGGATGGGGCTAACGGCCACCGCCAGCGTGCACGTCGGCTCCGGCCTCATCGCAGCCTGCGTGGCCGTGGTGCCGATGATGATCGCCGCATGGGGACTCTTGTGGGGAAGGCGTCCGACCCGTGGCGAGACGGTGGGCATGCTGCTGGGGGCCCTGGGTGTGTTGGTACTGGTGCAAGGTGCCAGCTTTTCCGCATCCCCTCTCAGCATGGTCTGCATCCTCGCGGCGACCTTGTGCTGGTCTTTGGGGTCTGTGCTGTCCACCACGCGCTTTCCGCTGGCCGACGGAGCCAGTGGTTTCGCCAGCGAAATGCTGTGCGGAGGCGCTGTGCTGATGGCCGTCTCCCTGGCGCTGGGCGAGAAGCCCGCGTGGCCGCCGCGACCCGAAGCCTTGCTGGCATGGCTCTACCTGGTGACGCTGGGCTCGCTGGTGGGATTCAGCGCCTACCTTTATCTGCTGCGCCATGCGACGCCGGCACTGGCATCGAGTTACGCCTTCGTCAACCCGCTCATTGCCTTGCTGCTCGGCAGCGCCATCGCTGGCGAGCATCTGACCGCCGGCGAATGGGGCGCCTGCGCGTTGATCCTGTCCGCGGTCGCGGCCATTTTCGTCTCGCGGCGATCGCGCTGAGATCGCAGCCGATGCGCCACCGAAGATCGTGCGCATCCCATTGCAATGGCGGTGACGGGCGCCAGCACCGTGGCGCTTGCGCGGTAGCCAAGCAACAAATGGAGGCAAAAAAAAGCCCTGCCTCGCTTGGAAACGCGTTTTTTTCCCAGTAGCATCTGCGGGCCAGTGGAGAAGCAGGTTTTCGCTGGTGACGATATTTCACTTCCAACAAGGAAAACCCAACATGGCAACTGCAAAGAAAGCGCCGGCCTCCGAAGCCAAGGCCGCAGCTCCCGCGAAGAAGCGCACCCCGAACGCCGCTTTCATGAAAGCCCTTACGCCCAGCCCTGCCCTGGCTGCCGTCGTGGGCTCCACGCCCTTGCCCCGCACCGAGATCATCAGCAAGCTGTGGGTCTACATCAAGGCCAACGACCTGCAAGACGCCAGCAACAAGCGCATGATCAATGCCGACGCCAAGCTCAAGGAAGTGTTCGGCAAGCCCCAGGTTTCCATGTTCGAAATGGCTGGCCTGATCGGTAAACACGTGAAGTAAGCATTCCATCGTCTGCACGTTCAGCAGGCGGCGAATGAAAAACGAAGCCGGCACCACTGCCGGCTTTTTTTCGCCTGGGCCACCGGGAACCCATGTGCTGCCGGTGTGTCAATCCACTGCTTTTCAACAAGCAAGAAACCAAAGGATTGCAAATGCGATGAATTCGCATTTATAATACCCCATTGTCAACAGCCAGCCAACACTGCCTGCACCATGATCGTTTGTGTCTGCCACCGGGTTTCTGACCGCGAAATTGCACGCCATGCACATGCTGGCATGAGTTTCGACGAGATCCAGTTCGAGCTGGGCGTGGCCACCCAATGCGGCCGTTGCGAAAGCTGCGCACGGGATGTCGTGGCCCAATGCAGCGTTTCGCATCCGGTCGCCGCGCTGCACAAAGAGATCGCCTCGCAGACGATCCAGCTTGCCAACTCCATCCTGGAAAGCAAAGCATGGAACTGCTCTCAACCCTCGCAGGCAGCCTGATTCTCGTCATCGGCTCCGTGTGGTGGATCTTCCGTAAGTAACTTGGCCTTCTAGGCATCTGGCGCTTGTCCTGTGGGCGTTGGCAGCTATCATTTTTATGTCCCAATTTGATCGATATGGCTCCTCACGGGGTGTGAGCCGCAACGCCGTGATCGCAGGCTCCGTCGTGCTGCTGCACGTGGCCGGGTTGTGGGCACTGCAGTCGGGGCTGCTGCGCAAAGCCGCAGAGGTCATCGTGCCTGCCGAGGTACTGAGCGAATTCATCACGCCGCCAGCGCCCCCTGCTCCACCCGTTCCACCGCCACCCAAGCCGGCGCCGCCGCCTCCGCCAAAACCAGCCCCCAAAGCGCCTGCCCCGCGTCCGGCGCCCATGCCGGTGGCCATTCCCGACCCCACGCCTGCGCCCAATGCGCCCACCGGGATTACCGAACCCCAGCCGCCTGCGCCCCCCATCGCGGCACCCATGGCGCCCCCCTGCACCGCCGCCCGCTCCTCCCGCGCCGCCAGCCCCTCCCAAGATCGAGTTGCCTTCCAGCGATGCGGCCTACCTGAACAATCCCAGGCCGACCTACCCCGCCATCAGCAAGCGGCTGGGTGAACAAGGCAAGGTCGTGTTGCGTGTGCTCATCGGCACGGACGGGCTTCCGCAGAAGGTGGAAATCAACAAGTCCAGCGGCTTCGACCGGCTGGACCGCCAGGCGCAGGACGCCGTGATGCGCTGGCGCTTCGTGCCGGGCAAACGCAACGGCGAGCCCGAGACCATGTGGAACCTGGTCCCCGTCAATTTTGTTCTCGAATAATTTTCAGGAGTTTTCATGGAATCGCATTTCGGCATTGCCAACGTTTGGATCCAGGGTGACTTTGTCACCCGCGCTGTTGCCGTGCTGTTGCTCGGCATGTCTCTGGCCTCCTGGATCGTCATCCTGATCAAGGCGATGGACATCTTCCGCTTCAAGAAACATGCGCGTGGTGCACGTGATTTCTGGCATAGCGAAGACTTCGCCGCCGGCCTGAGCAAGCTCGGCGACGACCCTGCCAACCCCTTCCGCCATCTGGCCCTGGAAGGACGCGAAGCCACGGCGCACCACCGCAATACCAAGGCGCATCTGCATGACAGCCTGGATGTAAGCGACTGGGTCACGCGCAGCCTGCGCAACTGCATCGACGAGTTCACGGCCCGCGTGCAATCGGGCCTGGCCGTGCTGGCCTCGGTCGGCTCGACCGCTCCGTTCATCGGCCTGTTCGGCACCGTCTGGGGCATCTACCACGCGCTGGTGGCGATCGGCACTTCGGGCCAATCGACCATCGACAAGGTGGCCGGCCCGATCGGCGAGGCACTGATCATGACGGCCCTCGGCTTGGCCGTGGCGATTCCTGCCGTGCTGGGCTACAACGCGCTGGTGCGGGGAAACAAGTCCATCCTGAACAACCTGAACAGCTTCGCGCATGACCTGCACGCCTACTTCGTGACGGGCGCACGCGTCAGCGCCCCTGGCGAACAAGCCAAGGTGCTGCCGATCAAGAAGGGCTGAAAACCATGTCTTTCGGAACCCAGGACGACTCCGACGAGGTGATGAACGAAATCAACATGACGCCGCTGGTGGACGTCATGCTGGTGCTGCTCATCATCTTCATCATCACGGTGCCAGTGATGAAGCACGCCGTGCCGGTGGACTTGCCACGTGCCTCCAATCAGCGCGAAGACGTCAAGCCCGAGACCATCCGCCTCAGTGTCACCGCCGATGGCAAATACCACTGGAACGAACTGACGATCAGCGACGACGAGCTCGAACCCCGCCTCAAGGCCGAAGCGGTCAAGGATCCGCAACCCGATCTGCACATCCGTGGCGACAAGGAGGTGCGCTATGAGCGCGTGGCACAGGCCATGTCTGCCGCCCAGCGGGCGGGCGTGCGCAAGATCGGGTTCGTGACCGAGCCCCAGTGATAAATATTTACAAGATAGGCGAGCGCGTCACTTGACTAACAATTGAGAATGGTTATCATTAACTCAATCGCAAAGCACAGAGGATTTCTCATGCACGCCAGTCTCAACGCCCTGCCTTCTTCGTCTTTTTTCGGCTCCGCCGTCTTTCAGGAGCGCGAGCCGTCCGGCGCCGCGCATCTGGCAAGCTCCGCACCGGCTGTCGATAGCCGGGAGCTGCTCAAAGGCCAGAAGACCGTGGCCATCTGCCATAACGGTTCGGTCTACCGCCTGCAGGCCACCAAGCTGGGCAAACTGATTCTGACCAAATAGGTTTCATCGTGGGGCGACTCCAGGGCACCTCAGTGCCTGAAGGGTCGTATTTGCCAGCCAACGGGTTGCCCGCGTAGCCAGGCTTTTTTTCTCACCACCCCAAAAACAAAACCGGCCCTAGAGGCCGGTTTTTTTATATGCCATGCGGATCCGGTGTCTGCCACGCGTCATGTCCACTACGGCATTGGCTGGGCATCCCGACCACCGCCGATTCAAAGGCCCAATGCGGCGATGCCTGCCTTGGCGATTTGCGCGTCTTCCGTCGATTTCACGCCACTCACCCCCACTGCGCCCAGGCACTGGCCGTCCTTCATGATGGGCACGCCGCCTTCCAGCAGGCCGTCGATGAATGGAGCACTCAGGAACGCGGTACGGCCACCGTTGACGATGTCTTCGTAGACCTTGCTTTCACGGCGTCCCAGCGCGGCCGTGCGGGCCTTCCCGGGAGCGATGTGGGACGACACCGGAGCGGCCCCATCCAGGCGCTGAAGGGACAGCAGATGCCCACCATCGTCCACGATGGCAATCGTGACCGCCCATTGGTTCTTGAGGGCTTCGGCCTCGGCCGCCGCAGCGATCTTCTTGACATCGGCGGCTTCGAGTTCGGGTTTGTTTTTCATGGCGGTAGCAGTCCAGTCCAGTTCAAATCAGGGAAGGCAGGGCCGATGGCCCAACGAAGTCCACGAGCATACCGGCTCCCCATGGCGGCGCTCTGCGGGCCCAAGGCAAAAGACTGCATCCTTAAAGTACGGGATCGAGAGAGGGTATTTGAAAGCGCCGAGATCGGCACCACCTAGAATTTGTACGTCTGCGCTGTGCAGGCCTCAAAGGAGAGATAGAAGATGAACGACCAAGTCACCACCCTGGGCTCAGCGGGATATGGGGTCTCGCAGGAGCAGCGGCAGAAAGTGCTGCGCAATACCTATTGGCTGCTTGCGCTGAGCATGCTGCCGACGGTGCTGGGCGCGTGGGTCGGCGTCGCCACCGGCATCACCCAGTCGCTGCGTGGCGGCGTCGGGCTGATCGTGTTCCTGGGTGGCGCTTTTCGCCTTCATGTATGCGATCGAGAAGACCAAGCACTCTGCTGCGGGCGTTCCCGTGCTGCTGGCCTTCACGTTCTTCATGGGGCTGATGCTGTCTCGCCTGATCGGGATGGTGCTGGGCTTCAAGAACGGTACCGATCTGATCATGACCGCCTTTGCCGGCACGGCAGGCGTGTTCTTCGTGATGGCCACCCTGGCCAGCGTGATCAAGCGCGATCTGTCAGGCATGGGCAAATGGCTGTTCGTGGGTGCGATGGTGCTCATGGTCGGCGCCATCATCAACGTGTTCGTCGGCTCTTCGGCCGGCATGATGGCAATCTCGGTCGCCGCCATCGGCATCTTCAGCGCCTACATGCTGTATGACCTCAAGCAGATCCTGGACGGTGGCGAGACCAACTACATCAGTGCCACGCTGGCCCTGTACCTGGACATCTTCAACGTGTTCCAAAGCCTGCTGGCCCTGCTGGGCATCGCGGGTGGCGAGCGCGATTGATGCGCTGCTCTGATTGAACGTTGACGTAAAAAAGGCCTCGCAAGAGGCCTTTTTTCATGGTGCGGGGGGTGTTGCATCAATGCGTTCGGGAATATTCCACGGAAAAGCAGGGCCTCGCCCTCAATCCTCCAGGCGCCGTGCCGATAATCAAACCACATGGCTCATTTTCCAGCCCCCCTCCTCCGTCCGCGCTACGCCGCGGCATCCCTGGCATTGGTGCTTTTGTCCGGCTGCGAGATTCCGGGCCTGGGACCCGATCCCCGAGTGGTTCAGAAGGAGGCCGAAGCCAAGGCGATCGGCGGCGCCTGCCGGCATGCGCTGCGCGGCCTGGAGGATTGCTTCACGCTGAACCCCAAGGCCGCCAAGGCCTCGGTCTTTGCCGGCTGGAAAGACATGGATCAATACATGCGTGACAACAAGCTCGAGGGCTCGCCCTCGGTGCTGGGCAAGCTGGAGGCCAAGCCCGATCGCGCCAGCCGCGGCGGTGAAGCCGGGGAGTCTGGCGAGTCCGGCGCCGCCTCCCGCAACCGCAGCTGACCGCCACACTGGTCAGCCCACATCGACTGCACCGTCAGGCGCGCTCGAACACCGCCATGCTCTCCACGTGTGCCGTGTGGGGAAACATGTTGACCACGCCCGCGGCCACGCACCGATATCCCGCCTGGTGCACCAGCAACCCCGCATCGCGTGCCAGCGTGGCCGGATTGCAGCTCACGTACACGATGCGTTGGGGTGGAACCCACCCTTCGGCCCCTGGCGGCAGCGCAGGCGCCTCTTCGGCACCCAGGCGTGCCTGGTGGATGTCCGCCAGGGCTTTGGCGAGGGCGAAGGCCCCTTCGCGGGGTGGGTCGACCAGCCACTTGTCCGCCACGCCATCGGCCACCAACATCTCCGGGGTCATTTCGAACAGATTCCTCGCGACGAAGTCCGTCGGGGCCAGGGGCTGTCCTTCGGCGGCCTGGGCCTGGTTGTAACGGTAGTTCTCGCGCGAACGGGCCACGAGGGCCTCGCTGCCTTCGATGCCCAGCACTTCGCGCGCCTGGGTGGCGATGGGCAGCGTGAAGTTGCCCAAGCCGCAGAACCAGTCGATCACCCGCTCCTCCTTGCGCGCGTCCAGCAGGCGCAAGGCACGCGACACCAGGACGCGGTTGATGTGCGGGTTCACCTGGGTGAAATCCGTGGGCTTGAACGGCATGGTGATGCCGAAGTCAGGCAGTGCATAGGACAGCTGCTCGCCCTCGGCATCCAGCAGCTTCACGGTATCGGGCCCCTTGGGCTGCAGCCACCACTGCACGCCCTGCTCGGCCGCAAAGGCACGCAGCTTGGCCAGGTCGTCCTCGCTCAGGGGTTCCAGGTGCCGCAGGACGAGGGCGGTGACGTGGTCGCCGCAGGCCAGCTCGATCTGGGGGCAGGTGTCGCGGGCCTCCATGGAGGCAATCAGGGCGCGCAATGGCACCAGCATGGCGCTCACATGGGGCGGCAGCACGGGGCAGACCTCCATGTCGGCGACGTAGCGGCTCTTGCGCTCGTGGAAGCCGACGAGCACCTGGCCTTTCTTGATCACGTAACGGACCGAGAGACGCGCACGGTAGCGGTATCCCCAGGCCGGGCCTTCGATGGGCCGCATGATGGTCTCGGCCTTGACCTTGCCCAGGTGCCAGAGGTTGTCCTCCAGCACCCGCTGCTTCACGGCCACCTGGGCGGCCACGTGCAGGTGCTGCATCTTGCAGCCGCCGCAGGCCCCGGCATGCAGGCCGAAATGCGGGCAGCCCGGGCGCACGCGTTGCGACGATTCGCGGTGGATTGCCGTGAGGCTGGCCTGCTCCCAGTTGTTCTTCTTGCGGTGGGTATTGGCCGTGACGAGTTCCAGGGGCAAGGCGCCGTCGATGAAGACGACCTTGCCATCGGGCTTGCGGGCCACGCCCTGGGCGTCCATGTCCATGGACGTGACTTCCAGCCAGCCTTGCGGCCATTCGTTCGTGGGGATCGGTGTTTCTGTGGGGTCGCTCATCCCCCGATTGTCTCAGGCCGGGCCGCCCTTCCCGGCGCGAGGCGTCAGCTGCGGTCGGCGCGTGCGCGGCGCGGCGTGACGGGCAGCGCTTGCACCGAAGCGCCGCCCATGGATGCAGACACGGGAAGCCGGTTGATCTCCAATTCGCAGCCGTAGTTGTCCAGCGTGAACACCAGCGTGCCGCCGGGAACCACGCGGGGAAGCGTTTCGTGCACTTGGCGGGCCAGGTCCACCGGAGGCCGTTGCGAGCGGTAAATCACCTGCTGGTCGCGCCATAGACGAGGTAGCAGGCGGCAGACGCGCCCTGGGAGAAAAAGCCGGCCAGGAGCGCGGCGGCGGCATAGCGGATGACTGGCATGGGTGGATCCCTTCCTCGGTGCGTTATCGCAGATGAATGGCGCCGATTATTGCGGACTTCATGCCACGGCGGATCAGCGATGGGAGCCCTGGTGCGACAGACGGCGCCCCGTTCAGCCCAGATTCAGGTGGGTGGAGTGCTTGACCTCCTCCATGACGGCGTAGGTTCGCGTCTCGCGCACGCCGGGCAGTTGCCAGAGCACATGGCCGGCAAATTCGCGGTAGGCCGTCATGTCGGCAGAGCGGGTTTTGAGCAGGTAGTCGAACCCGCCCGCCACCATGTGGCACTCCAGGATCTCAGGGTGCACCTGCACCGCCGCCTTGAACTGGTCGAACACATTGGGGGTCGTGCGATCCAGCAACACCTCCACGAACACCAGCAGCCCCGCCCCGAGCTTGAGCGGATTGAGCCGCGCCTCGTAACCCAAGATGTATCCGTCGCGGGTGAGACGCTGCACGCGGGACAGCACGGCCGTGGGCGACAGGGCCACGCGCTCGGCCAGTTTGAGGTTCGCGATGCGTCCGTCTTCCTGCAGCGTTTTGAGGATGCGGCGATCGATGCGATCCAGGGAAGGTTCGGAGTCTTGCATCTTTGGATTTTTATTCTGTTCTATCGGGTTTTTTTGGAAAGTAATTCAAATTAATCGCTTGCATGATGCACAGACCTCCAGCTCACTGGGTCTCCTACGCCGCCATGTCCCTCTCCGCCGACTCTGCCGCACCCGAAACCAACGATTTCGCCTTTGCGCCCCGCCCACCGGACAGCCATCCGTTGCGCCACGCCATCACCGCCGCATACCGGCGGCCCGAGCCGCACGCACTGGCTCCCTTGCTGGATCTGGCGCGCCTGCCGGGCAGCGTGTCCGGAGACATCCAGGCGCTGGCCCTGCGCCTGGCCGACACGTTGCGCCATCGCAAGAGCGCTGGCGGACGCGCGGGCATCGTGCAGGGCTTGCTGCAGGAGTTCGCCCTGTCTTCACAAGAAGGGGTTGCGCTCATGTGCCTGGCCGAGGCCCTGCTGCGCATTCCCGACAGTGCAACGCGCGACGCGTTGATCCGCGACAAGATCCGCTCGGGCGACTGGGAACCCCACCTGGGCAAAAGCCCCTCGCTGTTCGTGAATGCCGCCACCTGGGGGCTGCTGCTCACCGGCAAGCTCGTGGCCACGCACAGCGAGCGCGGCCTGACCTCCGCGCTGCGTCGCCTGACCGCCAAGGGCGGCGAGCCCCTCATCCGCAAGGGCGTGGACATGGCGATGCGCATGATGGGCGAGCAGTTCGTCACGGGCGAAACGATCGAACAGGCGCTGTCCAACGCCCGCGCGATGGAGGCACAGGGCTTTCGCTACTCCTACGACATGCTGGGCGAGGCCGCGCTGACCGCTGACGATGCGGCGCGCTACCTGCGTTCCTACGTGGAGGCGATCCATGCCATCGGCAAGGCATCCGCCGGCCGCGGGGTGTACGAGGGTCCCGGCATCTCGATCAAGCTGTCGGCGCTGCACCCGCGATACAGCCGGGCGCAATATGCCCGCGTGATGGACGAGCTGTACCCCAAGGTACTGCAACTGGTCGAGCTGGCCCGCCAGTACGACATCGGACTGAACATCGACGCCGAAGAGGCCGACCGGCTGGAGCTGTCGCTCGACCTGCTGGAGCGGCTGTGCCGCGCCCCGTCGCTGGCGGGCTGGAACGGCATCGGCTTCGTCATCCAGGCCTACCAGAAGCGCTGTCCGCACGTGATCGACTGGGTGATCGACCTGGCCCGCAACACCGGGCACCGCCTGATGATCCGCCTGGTCAAGGGCGCCTACTGGGACAGCGAGATCAAGCGCGCTCAACTGGACGGCCTGTCCGACTACCCGGTGTACACCCGCAAGGCCCACACCGACGTCTCCTACATCGCCTGCGCGCGCAAGCTGCTCGCCGCCACCGACATGGTGTACCCCCAGTTCGCCACGCACAACGCGCAGACGTTGGCCACCATTTACCAGCTCGCGGGCCCCAGCTACCAGCCTGGACAGTACGAGTTCCAGTGCCTGCACGGCATGGGCGAGCCGCTGTACGAGCAGGTGGTGGGCGCGCCATCGGACGGCAAGCTGGGCCGCCCCTGCCGCATCTACGCGCCGGTGGGCACGCACGAAACCTTGCTCGCCTACCTCGTGCGCCGATTGCTGGAAAACGGTGCCAACACCTCGTTCGTGAACCGCGTGGCCGACACCACGCTGGCGCTGGAATCGCTCGTGAGCGATCCCGTCGCCACGGTGGATGCCGCCGCGGCGGCGGAAGGCACCACCGCCCTGCCCCATCCCCGCATTCCGCTGCCCAAGGACCTGTACGGAGCCCGCCGCGCCAATTCGGCGGGGGTGGACCTGTCCAACGAATCCGTGCTGGCCCGGCTGTCGAATGCGCTGGCCGCTGAAAGGCAGCAGTTCTGGCAGGCCGAGCCCCTCATCGACGGGCCGGTGGCCGATGCAGGCACGACGCTGGCGGTGCGCAACCCTGCAGACCCCACCGATGTCGTGGGCCACGTGCAGGAGGCGACCGAGGCCGATGTGGACTGCGCGCTGCAGGCTGCCTGCGATGCCGGCCCCGCCTGGGCCGCCATGGCGCCCGGCGCACGGGCCGCTGCGCTGCGGCGCACCGCCGGACTGCTGGAGGCGGGCCTGCCCCAGCTGATGAGCCTGCTGATGCGCGAGGCCGGCAAGACCTGCGCCAACGCGGTGGCCGAAGTGCGCGAGGCGGTGGACTTCCTGCGCTACTACGCCGTGCAGACCGAGGGCCATTTCGACAACGAAACCCACCGCCCGCTCGGCCCCGTGGTCTGCATCAGCCCATGGAATTTTCCGCTCGCCATCTTCATGGGACAGGTGGCCGCCGCCCTGGCCGCCGGCAACACCGTGCTGGCCAAACCGGCGGAGCAAACCCCGCTGATCGCAGCCGAAGCCGTGCGCCTGCTGCATGAAGCAGGTGTGCCGAAGGGTGCGGTGCAACTGCTGCCAGGGCGTGGCGAGACGGTGGGCGCCCGGCTGGTGGGCGATGCCCGTGTGATGGGCGTGATGTTCACCGGTTCCACCGAAGTCGCGCGCATCCTGCAGCGCAGCGTGGCCGGACGGCTCGACGCGCAGGGCCGCCCGATTCCGCTGATTGCCGAAACCGGCGGGCAGAACGCGATGATCGTGGACTCCTCCGCGCTGGTGGAGCAGGTGGTGGGCGACGTGGTGGCCTCGGCCTTTGACAGCGCCGGCCAGCGCTGCTCCGCCCTGCGCGTGCTGTGCGTGCAGACCGATGCAGCCGACCGCGTGATCACCATGCTCAAGGGCGCCATGGCCGAGTTGACCGTGGGCGATCCCGGCCTGCTGGCGGTGGACGTGGGCCCGGTGATCGACGAAGAGGCCCGCGCCGTCATCGAGCAGCATGTGGCCACGCTGCGCGCCCAGGGGCGCGCCGTATTCCGCCCAACGGTGGATGCCGAAGTGCTGGCGCGCGGCACCTTCGTCGTCCCGACGCTGATCGAGCTGTCCAGCATCGGCGAGCTCAAGCGCGAAGTGTTCGGCCCCGTGCTGCACGTGGTGCGCTACGCCAGCGATGGGCTGGACACCCTGCTCGACCAGATCAACGCGACGGGCTACGGCCTCACGCAGGGACTGCACACGCGCATCGACGAGACGGTGGAGCGCGTGGTGCGCCGCGCGCACGCGGGCAATGTCTATGTGAACCGCAACATGGTGGGCGCCGTCGTGGGCGTACAGCCTTTCGGTGGCGAGGGGCTGTCGGGCACGGGTCCCAAGGCCGGCGGGCCGCTGTACCTGCTGCGCCTGCTGTCCCAGCACCCGGCCGACGCCGCGCGTGCCGCGATCGGCAGCACGGCCGCCGCCCCA
>NZ_BAAJYR010000014.1:0-36734 GCF_057546605.1 Acidovorax sp. KPB24-03
TTTTTGTTGTCGGCGATGCGGGACTGTGTTTCGGGTTTTTTGGCCATGGGTTATAGGTGCGGCGCAAACCGGGAGATGAAAGCCCTCCCTACAATCGTTGTCGTCTCGCTTCCAAGATTTTAGGCCCACGCGCTCCAGGCCCTCCGTAGGGCATCCGGCCCTTTGCCCTGGGCGCCATGCTTCATCCATGAAAAACGTCAACAAGTCCGTCTTGATCTGGTACAGCCCCGAGGAAATGTTCGCCCTCGTCACCGATGTGGCCAAGTACCCGGAGTTTCTGCCCTGGTGCGACCACGCGGCCGTGCTGGACCAGGACGCACAAGGCATGACGGCCGAGGTTGGCATCGCGCTGGGCGGGCTGCGCAAGACATTCGTCACGCGCAACACGCAGGAGGCCGGGCGCCGCGTTCAGATGCGCCTGGTCAAGGGGCCATTTTCGCAACTGGACGGCGACTGGGTTTTCCATCCCGTGGGAGACGGCTCGCAGCGCGCCTGCAAGGTCGAGCTGACGCTGAACTATGGTTTCGACAGCGTGGCGCTGGCGGCCTTGGTCGGGCCGGTTTTCGATCGCATTGCCGGCACGATGGTGGACGCGTTCATCCAGCGCGCCGAGCAGGTGTATGGCTGACAGGCCGGACACATCCGCTGCTGGGGCGGCGGTGGAGTGGCTGACGGTGACGGTGGTGCACTCCTCGGCACCCCGATCGACCGTGGAGCGGGTCTTGCCGTTGCCCAGGGGGGCCACCCTGGCCGATGCATTGAAGGCCTGCGGGCTGGCTGCGGGCGACAGCGCCTGCGGCGTATGGGGCAGGGCGGCGGCGCCCGACCAGGTTTTGCAGGACGGGGACCGGGTGGAGCTGTACCGGCCTTTGGTGGTGGACCCCAAGGTGGCGCGGCGCGAGCGTTTCGCCCGCCAGGGGGCCCGGTCCACCGGCCTGTTCGCGCAGCGCCGGCCGGGTGCGAAGGCCGGCTATTGAGGGCTGGCGGGCACGGGGGTATTTGACATGCCCTTGCGGGTGGTCATCCAGTGACCGTGCCGGGTTCTGCCCGGCTCAGCGCGGCGCGCACTCGGACGCGATCACACTGTCGGCGCGGCGGGCCTCCGCGGCCTTGGCGGATTCGTCCATGAACACGCGCTCTCCCTGTGCATTGGTCTGGCTGAACAATTGGCCGGATGTCATCGCTGCCTTGGATTGCCGTGCCCGCTCGCAGTTTTCGGCCCGCAGCTTGGCCTGGCGCTCGTCGTCGGCCCTCTTCTTGGCGGCCTCTGCCGCGTCGGCCTGGGCCTTGCGCTCTTCCAGTTCCTTGTCTTTCCCGCTGGGGCGTGGCGCACTGGCTGCCGCCATGGCGGCAGAAGCCCCATCCGCCGCAGGCGGCACGGCAACCGGGCGGGCCGAGATCGCATTGCCGCCGGGCTGCTTGAGAATGCTCTTTTGCGGAATCTCCGTTGGCGGCGGCCGGTCGCTGAAGACCTTGCGGCCGTCCTTGTCGATCCACTGCCATTGCGCCGCAGCGCCCATGGCCCACGTGCAGGCGAGGGCGGCCAAAAGAAGCTGGGGGGTTTTCATGCGATGCAAGTTTAGCGGCCGAAGCCCCTTGGCGCCATGGTTGCCAAGCCACAACGCGAGCACACGCACGGCCCGCAGGTACAATCCTTTTTTTGGAGCTTTCTCATGCGCCTTCTTGGAAAAGCGCTCACCTTCGACGATGTGTTGCTGGTGCCAGCGTACTCCCAGGTCCTCCCCAAGGACACGTCCCTCGCGACGCGACTCTCCCGCAATATTTCCCTGAACCTGCCGCTGGTGTCCGCCGCCATGGACACGGTCACCGAGGCGCGCCTGGCCATTGCCATCGCGCAAGAGGGCGGGATGGGGATCGTGCACAAAAACCTCACGCCGCAGGAGCAGGCCGCCCACGTGGCCAAGGTCAAGCGGTACGAGTCCGGTGTCGTTCGCGATCCCGTCGTCATCACGCCCGAGCACACCGTTCTGCAGGTGTCGCAACTGTCGGAGCAACTGGGCATCTCGGGTTTTCCGGTGTGCGACGGTGGCAAGGTCGTCGGCATCGTGACGGGGCGCGACCTGCGCTTTGAAACGCGCTACGACGTCAAGGTGCATGAAATCATGACGCCGCGCGACAAGCTCATCACGGTCAACGAGAAGGAAGGCACTTCTCCCGCCGCGGCCAAGGCCTTGCTCAACAAGCACAAGCTCGAGCGGCTGCTGGTGGTCAATGACGCGTTCGAGCTCAAGGGCCTGATCACCGTCAAGGACATCACCAAGCAAACCAGCTTTCCCAATGCCGCCCGGGATGCCGCTGGCCGCCTGCGCGTCGGCGCGGCTGTCGGCGTGGGCGAGGGCACGGAAGAGCGCGTGGAAGCGCTGGTGAAGGCCGGAGTCGATGCCATCGTGGTGGACACGGCCCACGGCCACAGCAAGGGCGTGATCGACCGGGTGCGCTGGGTCAAGCAGAACTACCCGCAGATCGACGTGATCGGCGGCAACATTGCCACGGGCGCTGCTGCGCTGGCCTTGGTGGAAGCCGGCGCCGATGGTGTCAAGGTCGGTATCGGCCCGGGCTCCATCTGTACGACCCGCATCGTGGCGGGTGTGGGCGTGCCGCAGATCATGGCCATCGACAACGTGGCCACGGCGCTCCGTGGCACGGGCGTTCCTCTCATCGCCGATGGCGGCATCCGTTACTCCGGCGATATCGCCAAGGCGTTGGCGGCCGGCGCCAGCGCCGTGATGATGGGCGGCATGTTTGCCGGCACCGAAGAAGCGCCGGGCGAGGTCATCCTGTTCCAGGGCCGCAGTTATAAAAGCTACCGCGGGATGGGCAGCATCGGCGCCATGCAGCAGGGCAGTGCGGACCGTTACTTCCAGGAGTCCAGCACAGGCAACCCCAATGCGGACAAACTGGTGCCGGAAGGCATCGAAGGCCGCGTGCCCTACAAGGGGTCGATGGTCTCCATCGTGTTCCAGATGGCGGGCGGTGTGCGCGCCGCCATGGGTTACTGCGGTTGCGCCACGATCGAAGAAATGAACAACAAGGCCGAGTTCGTCGAGATCACCACCGCAGGCATCCGCGAAAGCCATGTCCACGATGTGCAGATCACGAAGGAAGCGCCCAACTACCGCGCCGACTGATCTTGTCGCCACCTCAGGCCCGAACCCTTCTTGCGGTGTTCGGGCCTTTGTTTTTTCCTCTCCCCGCCGCCTGCCATGCAACACCAGAAAATCCTCATCCTCGATTTTGGCTCCCAGGTCACCCAACTCATCGCGCGACGAGTGCGCGAGGCGCATGTGCTCAGCGAAGTGCACCCCTGCGATGTCACGGATGAATGGATCCGCGAATATGCCAAGGATGGTTCGCTCAAAGGGGTGATCCTCTCCGGCAGCCATGCCAGCGTGTACGAGGACACCACCGACAAGGCCCCGCAAGCCGTGTTCGAACTGGGCGTTCCCGTGCTGGGCATCTGCTACGGCATGCAGGCCATGGCCCACCAACTGGGCGGCAAGGTCGAGGGCGGGCACAAGCGCGAGTTCGGTTTCGCGGCGGTGCGTGCACGGGGCCATACCGAACTGCTGCGCGACATTGCCGACTTCACCACGGAAGAAGGCCACGGCATGCTCAACGTGTGGATGAGCCATGGCGACAAGGTCACGGAACTGCCCCCGGGCTTCAAGCTCATGGCCAGCACCGAGAGCTGCCCCATCGCCGGGATGGCGGATGAAGAGCGCAAGTTTTATGCGGTGCAGTTTCACCCGGAAGTCACGCATACCGTGCAGGGGAAGGCGCTGCTGGAGCGGTTCGTGCTCGGTATCTGCGGCGTGCGTCCCGACTGGATCATGGGGGACTACATCTCCGAAGCGGTCCAGAAAATCCGCGACCAGGTGGGCGACGAAGAAGTCATCCTGGGGCTGTCCGGCGGGGTCGACTCCTCGGTGGCGGCGGCGCTGATTCACCGCGCCATCGGCGATCAGCTGACCTGCGTTTTCGTGGACCACGGCCTGCTGCGTTTGAACGAAGGCGACTTGGTCATGGAGATGTTCCAGGGCAAGCTGCATGCGAATGTCATTCGTGTCGATGCGAGCGATCTGTTCCTGGGCAAGCTGGCAGGCGTGAACGACCCGGAAGCCAAGCGCAAGATCATCGGCGGCGAGTTCGTGACGGTGTTCAAGCAAGAGGCCGCCAAACTGAAGGCGGGCGACAAGGGGCACAAGGGTGCCACCTTCCTCGCGCAAGGCACCATCTATCCCGATGTGATCGAGTCGGGCGGCGCCAAGAGCAAGAAGGCCGTCACCATCAAGAGCCACCACAACGTCGGCGGTTTGCCTGAGCAACTCGGCTTGAAGCTGCTGGAGCCGCTGCGCGATCTATTCAAGGATGAGGTGCGCGAACTGGGCGTCGCCCTCGGGCTGCCGCCCGAAATGGTGTACCGCCATCCATTCCCCGGGCCGGGCCTGGGCGTGCGCATTCTCGGCGAAGTGAAAAAGGAATACGCCGATTTGCTGCGGCGCGCCGACGACATCTTCATTCAGGAACTGCGCAATTTCATTGATCCAGGCACTGGCAAGAGCTGGTACGAGTTGACGA
The DNA here is from genome assembly GCF_057546605.1 of Acidovorax sp. KPB24-03. NCBI lineage: Bacteria > Pseudomonadati > Pseudomonadota > Betaproteobacteria > Burkholderiales > Comamonadaceae > Acidovorax > Acidovorax sp. KPB24-03. The sequence continues at coordinate 4,600 of NZ_BAAJYR010000014.1, forward strand.
GCCAGGCCTTCACCGTGTTCCTGCCCGTGAAAAGCGTGGGTGTCATGGGGGATGGGCGCACTTACGACTACGTGGTGGCCCTGCGCGCCGTGCAAACCAGTGACTTCATGACCGCGGATTGGGCAGAGCTGCCTTACGCGCTGCTCAAGAAAGTGTCCGGACGGATCATCAATGAGGTGCGCGGGATCAATCGAGTGACCTACGACGTCTCCAGCAAGCCGCCCGCGACGATTGAGTGGGAGTGAAATCAGGTCCTTCGGGGACTATCGCCACTTATCGAAAATTCGTCGTAACGTATTGATTTCAAAGAAAATACGTCACGGCAGCTATCGGTGACTATCGCCGGGCAGCGAAGCGGATTGACGGTAGAGGTGACGGTAAGAACCGGAGGCCGGATTAAGACCTCCTTGTTTACTATCGAGACCAAATCGGTCTTTGACGGTAAATCACTCCTCTGGAAAGCTTGTTTCATGCGGCTTTCCGGGCATCAGCAGGTCTCCTGACCCCTGACGGTAAAAGCCGTCATGAACAGGAGGATAAACCTCGATGCTTACCGACACCGCACTGCGCAATTTCAAGCCTAAGTCCAAGACTTACAAGGCTTCCGACCGTGACGGCATGTACGTGACGGTATCGCCCACCGGTACCGTCACCTTCCGCTACGATTACCGTCTCAACGGTCGCCGTGAGACCCTGACCATTGGTCGCTATGGGGCGGCGGGTATTTCGCTGGCGTTGGCTCGCGAAAAGCTGATCGACGCCAAGAAGGCTGTAGCCCAAGGCAAGTCCCCGGCGCATGAGAAGCAGCGCGAGAAGCGCCGCCTGACCGCCGCCAAGAACTTTGGCGACATGACCGCCCAGTGGCTCGCCGGCGCCAGAATGGCCGACAGCACGCGAGCGATGCGCAAGAGCATCGTCGATCGGGACATCCTGCCGGCCTTCCAGAACCGCTTGCTCAACGAAATCACCGCCGATGACTTGCGCGCTTTGTGCGGCAAGGTGAAGGGGCGGGGCGCCCCGGCCACTGCGGTGCATGTCCGCGACATCGTGAAGCAGGTCTATGCCTTCGCCATCCTGCATGGTGAGAAAGTGGACAACCCGGCGGCCGACGTGGGTGCGGCGTCGATTGCAACCTTCGTGCCCAAGGACCGTGCCTTGTCGCCGTTGGAGATCCGCCTGATGTGGCGGCAAATGGAGTCGGTGGCCACCTACCCCACCATCCGGCTGGCGCTGCGCATGATCCTGCTGACGCTGGTGCGCAAGAGCGAGCTGATTGACGCTACCTGGGACGAGGTCGATTTCGAGAACGCGACCTGGACCGTTCCGAAGCAGCGGATGAAGGGACGCAACCCGCATGTGGTCTACCTGTCGCGCCAGGCGCTGGACATCCTGGTGGCGCTGCACACCTGCGCGGCCGGATCGAAGTTCGTGCTGCCATCGCGCTACGACTCCGACCGGAGCATGTCCCACGCGACCCTCAACCGGGTCACGCAGATCGTGGCGCAGCGGGCGAAGGCCGCAGGCTTGCCGCTGGAGCCGTTCACCGTCCACGATCTGCGCCGCACAGGCTCGACGCTGCTCAACGAGATCGGATTCAACCGCGACTGGATCGAGAAGTGCCTTGCGCACGAGGAGGGGCGTTCCTCGCGCTCGATCTACAACAAGGCCGAGTACGCCGAGCAGCGGCGCCACATGCTGCAGGAGTGGGCCAGCATGGTCGATGCCTGGATCGACGGGCAGACCTATGTGCCAAAACTGATGCCGGACAACGTCGTCGTGCCGGTGTTGAGTGCATTGGCCTGAAGCAGGGCCAAGGTTGTCACTTGACAACCTTGGCAATCATTCCCATACTGGAGACTGTTGATGGCCCGTTCCTCTCATCCGAAGAAAGAGGTCGAGGAAGCACTCAGGCATGCCGAAGGGCAGGGTTGGCGCGTGGAAGTCGGCGGCAGCCACGCCTGGGGGCGGATTTACTGCCCGTACAACGACGCGGAATGCCGTTGCGGCGAGTTCTGTATCACTAGCGTGTGGAGCACGCCGAAGAACCCTGGCAACCACGCGCGTGCCTTGCGGCGCGTCGTGGACAACTGCACCACGCATCGCAAGCCGCTGGAGGCCGCCGACGATGCCGAGGAGTAGCACGATGGAATACACCTTCACCCTGAAATACCAACTCGCCGACGATGACCGTGAACCGAATGCGCTGGTCGAGCGCCTGGGCGAGGCGGGCTGCGACGATGCCCTGGTCGGCATCGGGCAGCCGGGGCGGCTCGCACTGGAGTTCACCCGCGAGGCGGACAGTGCGGACGAGGCTGTGCGCAGCGCGCTGGCCGACGTGCGGTGTGCCGTGCCGTCGGCCAGGCTGATCGAGGTCGCGCCAGATTTGGTTGGGCTGACCGATGTGGCCGACATCGTGGGCGTGTCGCGGCAGAACATGCGCAAGCTGATGCTGGCCCATCCCGGCAGCTTCCCAACGCCGGTGCATGAGGGCACTGCGTCGATCTGGCACTTGGCGGATGTGTTGGCCTGGTTGCAGGCCAAGGGCAACTACTCGCTGGCCAAGGACGTTCTGGAGGTGGCGCGCGCGGCCTTGCAGGTCAATGTGGCCAAGGAGGGGCGGCGCCTATCGCGCTCGGCTTCCAAGGAGTTGGAAGCTCTTGTTGGATGAGGGGGGGCCGTCGTCGGCCTCATTCCTGACCGGAACCCGCCCGAACAGGGCGGGTTTTTCGTAGATGGACATCCGGCCTGATGGCGCTGGTGCGCGGTGCTCTTTTGCGCTCGTCGATCCAGGCCTCCACCTCGGCCAAGTCCCACACTACGCAGCGCGTCGTCAGATTGAAGCGCTTCGGAAACTCGCCGCGACGCTCCATTTCGTAAATCGTCGTCTCGGCCAGGGGGACGATCTGGCGCAGCTCTTGACGGCGAATAGTTCGCCGAAATGGCAGAACGCCGTGCTTCGGGAACTGCGGGAGATCGCCGTAGGCGTTCGAGCCGGGCAGGGGGTGGGATGCGGGCTGCGGTCGCATCTCGGCGCTGTTGTCTCGGTCGATTCTTGCTGACGGGTTATTCTCCATGTCGAACTCCATGGTTGTTCGGCGATATGGCTTGCCACCGCGTAACGATATGGTGGCTTTCATTGGCTATCGCGGAAACTCACATGAGCGTAGAGGGGCGTACTGAAGACAAACAGCCACCGGAAAAAGGGGAGAGCATGGCGACGACAACGGTTTCTCCGATTCACTTTGAGGACTACAGCAGTCTTCAGTTTGAGCGCCTTGTCTTTGCGTACCATGTGCGCGCTGGCTGGCGTGACTTGATCTGGCACGGCCAATCGGTAGGCGACCAAGGGCGGGACATCTCCAGGCGGAAAATTCTGACGACGTTTCGATCGGTGCATGCACCCTTTGACGTGAGTCTTTAGTAGGTGAGCATGGCAATGGCATTGTCCGCTGATCAAATTCAGTATCTCAACCATCATCCGCCAGGCGAGGCTGTAGCACGCGCGTTGTCCGAACTACTGGTCAATGACCATGACTTGCTCGGTATCGACGCTAACGAACGATCAATCACCTTTCGCTTCGCGTTGTATCTCCAACAGTATTTTCCTGACTGGAGCGTGGATTGCGAATACAACCGCGACGGCATTGAGCCAAAGCGGCTCGGACATCTGGAGCTGTATCCGGACAGCGAAGACGTTGAGGCGAAGACCGTATTCCCAGATGTGATCGTTCATCGGCGAGGCACAAGAAGGAACTATCTGGTTTTGGAGTTCAAGAAGTCAACGAGCCGCGTTGACCGACTGATCGACCTTCGGAAACTTCGGGGCTACAAGCAGCAGCTTGGATACGAGCATGCCCTGTTTGTGGAAGTCGGCACCGAAGGGCAGGCGATCATCACCATGCTTGAATGGGCTTAAGAGGAAGCAGGGAAAACTCATGACACGTATTCCACTGTTCAGCTCGCGGCACCTCGAAGCTGCGTGTCGGGTGCTAGCCGATACCGAGCGCGGCTTGAGCGGTACGCAAATCGAGCGCTTGCTGCAAGAGATTGAGGTCGCCGATACTTCACCCGGCATGACCAAGTGGAAGCGGCTGTTCAATGCGCTGGCTGGTGCGCAGAACCAGCACCAGCTCGGCAACCATCTCATCATGTTCATCAACCGAGCGATGAACCCGGTGAACTACGCCCGCGACGCCGCGGCGTTCGCATGGCGGCGCGACGAACTCAATGTGGTCCTTGCCTTCTCCGGCTTTTTTCGTGCGCGAAGATGGCAGGGTTGGGTACGCTGATAAGGCCACAACGCTTGACGCAGCGCGCGCACGAGCTGGACGGCTTAAGGCCGCGCTGGAAAGCCGTGTCGTCCACGCGGAAGTGCTGAACTACTGCCGTGCCGAGCTGCTGGACGAAAACTACTTCCATGCCGTCTTCGAGGCAACGAAGGGCGTTGCGGAGCGGATTCGCCTACTGTCGGGTTTGAACGGTGATGGCGCTGACCTAGTGACCAAAGCATTCGCGGGCCAGCAGCCTGTTCTTGTCTTGGGGCCACTCACCACCGAGTCCGAAAAGAGCGAGCAGAAAGGCTTTGCCAATTTGCTTATCGGCCTGTTCGGTGCCGTGCGCAATCCTCTGGCCCATGCACCCAAGACGAATTGGCCCATGTCGGAACAGGATGCACTGGATATCCTGACCCTCGTTTCATTGATTCATCGAAAACTGGATGGCACGACTCTCGCGTCGCCGTGACCTTCGCTCAGTTGCTTGAATTCAGAGCCTCTGAAAATTTCACGCGATCAAGCCCCCAGTAGTCAAGAAGGCAAAACAGAATGCTGCGCAGCTCAACGCTTGCGGATCCGTGAGACTGAAACTGTCTGGCCATGGCCAACTGCTCGAACTCTCTTGCTGCACCAAACAATGTTCGGGCGACATCATTCTTTGAGAAATAGTCACCCAGTATTGCTGTGTTGAGTTGGGCAAGCTGCCTTTCAACGTTTGCTCGCACTTGTCGAGAGATTGCCGGTCCATCGGCCGCGTGTTCCTCTACCAGACCCATTGCAACATTCAAAACCTTTTTCAGACCCGAACTTCCACGCGAGCCATAAGTGAATCCGTCTTTGATGGCCTCACTACGCTCGCTTTGCTCTAGGAACGATAGCTCCTTCATGGAGAAGTCTATGGCTACCGCAATGAATGAACATATGAGATAAAGGCACCTCAATGCAGTTTCCCGCTGCATTCCCTTGGTAATGGACTGCTCTGCAAAGAACTTTCCCTGACCAAGCCATTCATTGCAGCTATCAAATGAAAGAGACTTGGCTAGAAGACTTTTTGACAAGACGATTCGACCACGCCAGTCACCGTCCAGTTTGCTCAAAGAGTAGTCGTTGATCCTGGAGAAAAACTCATCGTCGGAAAGTCTTGTTGCATTTTGATCTTCTGACTTTGCAAGCTTCCCCAAGAATGTCCCATCCAGAACTAGGACGCCAAGATCTCGTCCAAAGTCTTTTACCTCCGGTCGCTTCTCTGTGGTTGCCACTATTGCATTTGTCGCTTTTGCAGCAATGCGAAGCCCTTGAACCCAAAAAATACGCTCTATCGCTTGAGGCGTTCTCTTGTTCTTTGCATCGACCAGAGTAATCTCTCGCGAAACCGACGAAGTCCGGCTATACAGCCACAGATCTATATCAGTCACGTCGAAGCCTTCATAAACGAAGGGTACGCCACGCGCGACATAGTAGCCAGCCTTCAGGAAATAGCTGCGCAGCAGTTCTTCCATCTTCGGGCCTTTGGTCAGAGCTTCCTGCGTTCCTTTACTCACAGCCCGCCTCCCGTTCGAAGGATGGATAGCATGTCGTTCGTCGCCTTTGGGCTCATTTTGGTTTGTGTTCTTCGAGCCTTTTCGCGATTGTGTTCTGGGCCGTTGAAGGTGGTGACAGCGGCCGTTGGCAAAGCATTCAAAGAATGCTCGCTCACATCGCCTTGTCGTATGGCTTGAAGTGCTAGTTCGCCAACCTCCTTCTTCAGCAGGCGCAACATTGGGCCGCTACGTCCCTTCTTCGTGCCTTGTTTAACTTCGACCACACCCTTCAGTTCGAGAACCTTGTAGTCCTCAGCGATCGCGCGAACGGGCCCAACACTCTCGCCTCTGACGAGAGCACCTAGAAGGGCATCGACCATTTGAATCTGGCCACGTTCATAGTAGCTCTTGGTCATGCCATAGGTTACAGAACTGACAAAGGCCTTTGCAAGATCGAACGCATCGTCGACCATCGAGTTACTAAATTTTGAGAACGCCGACGGTAAGGTTAAGAAGCCAACGTCTTCAGTTGAGTTGCTGACCACGCTGATGTCAAATAGGCCAATCGCGGTTACTTTCTGGAAGAGGGAATCCCCCAAGAACTGCTTTGCGTAGTCTGTCGTGACGCACGCCTTCTTTCTCAGTGTCTCAGTGAGTTCGTTCAGTTTTGATTGCTCTGTCGGGCTCAAAGAATCCAAAACAGCTTTGATCTTTTGAGTAGTATCGCGTCGGAACAGGTTGCCATTGAACAATAGCGTCTGGTTGCCGGGGATTTTCTCTGCATCGACAAAGCCGATTTGTTCCGCCTCTGTAAAGAGTTGGCTGAGATCCGCGCTAGCAAGCTTGTATGAGTCCGCTAAGTCAGCGGCGACATCATTTGCGAGAATTGGCGCCACAGATGCACGTTCAGCTAGCGCAATTGAAGCGACCTCGTTGGTGGCGGGTGAGAGTGAGTCGAAAAGATCTGCTGTGTGTTGCAGCGCAGTGGCGGTTGTTACGCCCAGCACGGCAACTCCACCTGACGATTTGTCGATGAGCGACTGTTGTTGCAGCACCTCGACGAGCTTTGGCAGTTCGAACGTCGTATTGATATTGGCCGCTCTGGCTAGGACCGCCAGTCTGTCATTGTTGACCGTGGTGTCCTTGTTCGCAGAAATAGCTGATAGAAGTATCCCGGCCTTCCCCGCCAAGTAGGTCTTCTCGTACCCTGACTGGTTGGTGACGCCTTGCAGCTTGTTCGTATGGTGGATCAGCCATGATCCTTTAGTTTTCTTGTCCATTTTTCTCTCCTTCAAGGCCCGCAGGCCCCCTCTGCAAAAAATCCTGGATTTATCCGAACCGTATACCGAACAGACCACCATCCTCGGTGGCATCGGTCAAACGTTTGGGTAGTACGTAATCGTTGAGGTCGAATCCTTCAATGGTTTCCTTGAAGGCGTCGTCTTCATTCATCGTCACTATGTACTGAAAGCCCAGCTCCTGCGCGATCTCCGAGCCAAGACGTAGCGCACTGATCACCTGGCGGCCGTCGACCCCATCAAAAAGATGGCTGTCATGAATCAGGAACCCAGGCCCAATTCCCCGCTTGGCGCACAAGCGCATGAGCATCATGTCGAAGCAGAAGATCTGCATGTTCTTGATGCCCTTGCTGCGTTCCCCTTGCATCGGAAATTTGAATACTGGTCCGTTGGAGGTTTCATCGACCGTCATGCTTCCGGCCGATTCATACAAGCGTTGTGAGGTTTCCTCGAAGGCGACAATGGCCTCTCCCAGTCGATCCTTTTGCTCGGTGAAGTCGCGCCGTAGGCGGATCGTGAGGCGGTTGCGCTCGATCTCCAATTCGTTCTTGGTGCCTTCGAGTTGCTCCGCGGCTTCGAAGCGTTGCCGTACTGATTCCACTTCGGATTCCAGCCGCCCCAGTTCGCCTTGCAGCTTGAGGAACTGTTCGAGGGCGCCATGGCTCTTAAGAATGCCCAGGATTTCAACGCGCCGCTGGTCGAACTGCGCCTTCTTACTATCGCGCAGTTCGATACGCAGTTTGGCAGCTTCGAGTTCGCTGGACAGATAGTCCTTGCGATTGCGCACTACAGATTCGTGAAAGCTCTTTACGTCCTCGTAGCGGCGCTTGACCAAGCCGGGTAGCACGACACCTGCCTCTTGATAAACCGCCTGGAGGTCTTCATGGTCTGGAGGTACCTCGGAGGCGAGGGCGCTTTCTAGATCGCGAATGGCCGAGAAGTCTATGGTATTGGCGTTGGCCAACTCGTTGAGCTGGCGGGTCAAGCTAGCGCTTTCGACTTCCAGTTGCCGGTACTCCGGCAAGACCTGAAAAGTCTCAACTTCCGCATACAGCTTCTTGAGACGGGCTTCCTGAATGGTCAGCTCCGTGCGCAAGTCGGCGGCCTTGCCGATGATTGAACCGAATGCGCCGTTCCCGGCCGCCTTCCTCAGCTCTTCGAGGGTTTTTTCCCGATCACGGACAGCTTGCCAATCCCGGGCAATCTGCCAATCCAGCCCGAGCAGAAACATCAGCGCCATCTGCATGTCGCCGGTCCCTTGCATCGTGGCCTGCTTTTCCGGCGTCATGAAAGCGCCGCTCGCCTGTCGGCGCACAAAGTAGGCAAACAGCGACCGGAACGAAGGCGGCTTGCTGCCCGCCGCTTCAAGGCTGCTCAGGCCAAACATTTGCTCACCGAGGAACGTACACCACTCGGTGGCCGAGAACTTGACCTTTGCGGCAGGCGGAGCTGTCACGAAGATCTTGGCTTTGGAACTACCGCTGCGCTCGACGACCGTTCGCTCCGCCTTCAGGTCGAAGTCCATTCCGAAAGTGTGTTCGGCCAGTTCCGGGGTGCGGAAGATCGAGTCCGGACCAGCCTCGGCGCCAAGAAGAAAATGCACCAGCTCAACAAAACTGGTCTTGCCGGCGCGATTGCGCGTTTGCTTGCTGGTCGCGCCCTCGGTTTTTTGAGCAAGCAGCACATTCAGGCCTGGCTTCAGATCCCCAAGATTCTTGAAGCTAGGCAGCGTGCTGAAAATGTGATGAATCACGCTGTCCTCCGTGCCACAAGGCCACTTTCAAGTTCGATGGTTCCAAGGGCATACAGGAGGTCGAGGGCAAGCAAGAACCAGTCATAGGAAATTCGCCGAGGCGTTGCGGCCAGGCCTGCGTCATGTCTGTTCAATTCCTCCCAAAGCGCGGAGACGGTCATGGGGCGTGCGAGGAAAGTCAAAACATGCGCACCGACGGTCAGTAACGCACGGTCCTGCGGCAGATGCTTGGAGGGCAGGATCATGCCGCCCCCATAGCTTGAGCATCTTCAAAAATCTCGCACTTGTCGAACAGGTATGCCATCACGGCCAACACTGCCGCCTTATGCGCAGGCGTGGTATTCGCCGTGCCTCCGGCCCATGCTTCTAAGCGGCCGAAGATTTCATCAGGATGAAGCGGCGGAACTCCGTCCCGCAGCTTCACGTATTCACTCTTGAACGCCTGCGCGATTTGTTCGCCGTAGGTAGGGTTCTTCCAGCTATTGAAGAACTGCGCGACGAGCGGCGACTTCTGCATGCCGATCTTCAGGAAGTCGGCAACAGCCTGAGACAGAAGGTTTGCCTCGATCTTTCCGCGCGACACGTTCTGCACCTCGCTCGTCGCGGGTACGGGCGCGATGCTGATATGGGTGAGCACAGCGGCCAGGTCGCTGAAGCCCAGATTGACGTTCGCTTCCATCGTTAGCGAGGGGCCAAACCAGGATTCAAGATCCTGAAGGGTCAACTGACGGAACTTCGCCAGCATTTCCTCGTACCCGCAGTGTCCGATTTTGATCTTCGGATTGTCTTGCTGGAGTTTGGCCAGGGCTTCGATGATGTGGGGGCCCAGACGCCCATCGGGTGCGTTGTGGACGAAGGTCCACTCATCGAAATATTTTTCCCAGTGCTCTTTGGCCCCCTCGAAGTCCTCGTTGATCTTCTTGACGGCTTCGGTGGCGCTCAATTCATTCGGCGCGTAGCTTTGGAAGAGGATTCGCGCGGAAGGGAGATATCCGTCGTTCTTCCGGTCTCCAACATTGCCCCAGGGCCGGCAAGCCATGAAGTCGTTGGGATGAGCCTTCGACATCAGCTTCTCGAACAGGCGTTGAAACCCATCCCCCTTGGATTCCAGGAAGGCGATGCGGAAGTCCTTTTCGTAGTTGAGCTGCTGTATGCGATCCATGCGGTCAGGCCCTGGCCTTAGTGTTCTTGGAGTTCTTCAGGCAGAAGCTCATGGCTTCTTGGTATCTGGCTGGGCCTGCACACGATTGATATCGAAAGGAAGTGCTTTATCGGCTGCAATGCGCGTGAGCAGCACCCGAATGGCGTCCGACACGGACAAGCCCATGCCTGCCAACACATTCGTGGCTTCCTCTTTGATATGCCCGTCAATCCGGGCGCGAACGACGTCACTGCTGCTTGCCATTACATGCCTCAAGCTCTGTTGTAGCTACATTGTGCTCCATTTGGGCTGCACTATCATTTGCGACTTGTTGCGGTCGTCCCACCGTACTGCCGTCGGGCTCGCGGGCGGTGCCTCGCGCCTCGGGTCGAGTCGCGGCCATCCGGCTTTGATCCCTGACGCCTCCGGCCCTGGCGGGACTGCGCGCTCCGCTTGCCCGATCCTGCTTGCATTGGGAGGGGAGGGCGGTCTTGCTGTTCCCTTCACCGTATCACGGCGTTCTCGCCGTCAAGGGCTGCGCGCGCTTGGCGCGCTGGCGTCCTGGCGGCCGTCGTGGACCCCTGACGGCTTGCGCTGCGCCGTGACCTGGAGCTTGCGGGCAATTCCGCCCGGCATTTCTTCAGGAGTTCACCATGAGCGCATTCATTACCGACGAGCAGCGCGTGCTGCTGCTGGCCAATGGCCATGAGTCCCAGCAGAACCCGGATTTCGATCCAGCGCCCGTGCTCAAGCTGTTCACGCCCGACGCCGGCGCAACCTGGCTGCTGACGGAGATTGACCCGGAGGAGCATGACCATGCCTTTGGTCTGTGCGACCTGGGCTTGGGCATGCCCGAGCTGGGCTGGGTCAGCTTGCAGGAACTGGCCACCGTGCGCGGTCGGCTGGGGCTGCCGATCGAGCGCGATCTGCACTTCCGCGCTGAGAAGCGGCTGAGCGCCTATGCGCGAGATGCACGGCACGCAGGCCGGATCATTACCTGACCTGACCTCACAGGGGCGTCGCAGGACGCCCCTGTGAGGGTTTCAGCAGATCCGGCAGGCAGTCGGCGAAGTCCGGCTGAATCTTGCTCATGGGTCTGGCAACGGACTCGTCGCCGGTGAGGACCGCCATCGTCATACCGGTCATGGTGCTCAGTCCGTTGGAGTTGCGCAGCACTTGCAGCGCCAAATGGACGGGAAAGCCGTCGGCACTGCGTCGCAGTGGGTGGATGCCGCCATGCACGAATGAATTCATGGCGTGCCAGGACACGTTCTTGAACTGGGTCAGCATCTGGTGCGCGGCTGGCGGCGCACCTTGTCCCACCCGTTTGCCGATCTGTTCAATCATTTCGCTGGCGCCGGGCAGATTCTTGGCCGCCTGTTCACTCTCTAGGGTCAGGGGAGCCATGAGCTTGTCGATCGCGGCATCGCTGGCGGCATAGAGCAGCCACATTCCCCGTGTCAGGGCCTCGAATTGCAGTCGCATGAGGCTGACGGCCGACGTGGGTAATCGCAGCGCCATCAACGCACGTAGTGCAAGCGCATGTTCCTCCGCGACCAGGCACATGCCCAGAGCCGCTTCGCCGCGCGGCGAGCCATCGAATTCGGCATCGCCCAGCAGTGCATCCAGCCGTTCGTGCAAGGCGTCGGAGCGTTGGAGCATGTGCTCCAAGGGATCGTCGATGTGGATGGTGGTCTTCTCCTGCATGTCGACATAGTACGGCGGTGCCTTCCGTGGGGCGTCCCCGGTCATGGCATGGCCGGTCGCGCTGTCGTGCTGCGCATCGAGCCACCTGCGGCGTCTCGCCCCCTACGGGCGTCCATCGTTCCCTCGCTTCGCTCGGCTGACGCCTTCGGCCCGGCTCGTTGACCCGGGCCTGCGCGCTGCGCTTGCCTCCAGGGGATCGGCTTGCAGCCCATCCCCGCCGCGCGCTGCTTGGCGCCCCTTGGATACCGCCGAACCGGCCGGGCCGGATCGGCCTTCGCGCCTGCGGCGCTGCGCGCTTCGCTTGCGTGGGGTCGGCGTGGAAAACGGGCCGTTGCCTGTCCAGCCATCTTCCCTGAATCCATCACCTTGCTCGCGACTGTAGCCCGCGGCCGGGTGCCGTCAAGGCGCACAGGGCCGTGTCCTCGGCTGCGCCTGCGGGCCGCACCAACCCTGCGCTTGTCTCCTTGACGGCACCCGGCCGCGCGCTCCTGACCGTCGCGGGCGATGAACTCAGGAAAGACGGTGGCAACGAGGCCAACCGGGTTCTTCGTGCCGACCCCACCGGAAGCCCGAAGAGGGCTCTGAATCTAGGAATCCGGTGAGGCTTTTCAACAGCCAACTTCGCCAGGAGAAATCACCATGCAACTCGCATCCCGTTTCGCTTCCCGTTCACCCGCGCTGCGCAGCGACTCCCCCCTGTCCGATGAGCAAATCCGCAGGGTGGCCCCGTCCATCTTTGCGGAAGCCCCGCACGAGAGCCGTTCCGAACGGTACAGCTACATCCCCACGGCGGCGGTACTGACCGAGCTTCGCAAGGAGGGGTTTCAACCCTTCATGGTGTGCCAGACCCGCGTGCGCCATGAGGGCCGGCGCGAGCACACGAAACACATGCTGCGTCTGCGCCATGCAAACCAGATCAACGCCCGTGAGGCCAACGAAATCATCCTGTTGAACTCGCACGACGGCACGAGCAGCTATCAATTACTGGGTGGCATGTTCCGCTTCGTTTGCAGCAATGGCCTTGTATGCGGCGACACCGTGGGCGATGTGCGTGTACCCCACAAAGGCGACGTGGCCGGGCATGTCATCGAGGGCGCTTATCAGGTGCTGGGTGGCTTTGAGCATGCGCAGGAATCGCGCGAATCCATGCAGGCCATCACGCTGGATACCGGGGAATCGGAAGTATTCGCCCGCGCCGCGTTGGCCCTCAAGTATGACGACCCAGACAAGCCCGCGCCCATCACGGAATCGCAAATCCTAATGCCGCGCCGCTTCGACGACCGCCGCCCCGACCTGTGGAGCGTGTTCAACCGCACGCAGGAGAACTTGACCAAGGGCGGATTACATGGTCGTGCGGCCAATGGCCGCAGGCAACAGACCCGGCCCGTGCAGGGCATTGATTCCGACATTCGCCTGAACCGCGCCCTGTGGCTGCTGGCCGATGGCATGCGCGCCCTCAAAGCCTGAACCCCTCTGATGTTTCCCCGCCGGAGGGGCGGTTCCCCTCCATTCCCTTGTTTCACTCGATTGGAGATTCACCATGAATGCCGTTACCACCACCGAAGTCCAAGCTCTCAACACCCGCACCACTGTGCTGCAAGCCGCCGACCCGAGCAAGCACATGATTCTGGTTCCGCTGTCGCGGCTGGTGTCGCGTCCCACGGGCCGCAACGTGCGCAAGACCCCGCGCATGTCCATCCCCGAGCTGGCTGCATCCATCCAGCGCGTGGGCCTGCTGCAAAACCTGATCGTTATTCCCACCGCCGACGGCGAGCACTACGAGGTGGTGGCTGGTGGGCGCAGGCTGGCCGCGTTGAAGCTGCTGGCGAAGAAACACCACATCGCCAAGGATTGGGATGTGCCTTGCCTGCGCGTGGCCGATGGCACGGCCCGCACGGCTAGCCTGACCGAGAACGTGCAGCGCGAATCCATGCACCCCGCAGACCAGTTCGAGGCCTTCGCGGCCCTGGTGGCCGATGGGCGCCCCATCGAGGACATTGCGGCGGATTTCAGCGTCACGCCGCTGGTAGTGCAGCGCCGTTTGAAGCTGGCGAACGTTTCGCCGCGCCTGATAGGCGACTACCGGGCCGATGCCGTGACGCTCGATCAGTTGATGGCGCTTTCCATCACCGACGACCACGCCGCGCAGGAAAGCGCGTTCTACGATGCGCCCCAGTGGCAGCGTCAACCGTCCGCGCTGCGCGAACGCCTCACCGAGCGTGAGATTGACGCCTGCCGGCATCCGTTGGTGCGCTTCGTCGGGGTGGACGCCTACGAGGCCGCAGGCGGTGGTGTGCGCCGTGACCTGTTCGCGGAAGGCGACGTGGGCGTGTACCTCACCGATGCGGCCTTGCTTGAACGACTGGCGCAAGACAAGCTGGCGGGCATCGCTGCCGAGGTGAAGGCCGAGGGCTGGGCATGGGTCGATGCCACGCCGGGCACGACCCATGCCGACCTGCACGCCTTCCAGCGTGCCCCGAGAGAGCGGCGCGAACCCAACAAGCGCGAAGCGCGGCGCATCGAGAAACTGCAAGCCAAGATGCAGGAGGTGGCCGAGGCCATTGATGCCGCGACGGACGCCGAGGACGAGGACAAGGCCGACGCCTTGCAGGAGGAAGGCGAGCGGCTGGGTGAGCATTTGAAGGCGCTGGAAGACGGCTTGCAGGGTTATGCCCCGAACGTGAAGGCCGCAGCCGGTGCCATCGTCACCATCGACCGCGACGGGCAGGCCGTGATTCATCGCGGGCTGCTGCGCGAGGCCGAGGCCAAGGCGCTGCGCACGCTCGAAAAGCTGCGCCAGGGTTTGCGCGACCCGGACGCCGCGAACGATGACGAAGGAGAGGACGACGAGCAGCCCAAGGCCGCACCGATTTCCGACCGGCTGGCGCAGCGCCTGAGCGCACACCGCACCGCCGCGCTGCAAATCGAAGTGGCCCAGCATCCGCAAGTGGCACTGGCCGCGCTGGTGCATGGCATGGTGCAGAGCGTTTTGCAGAGCCGTTACCATGGCCACGATCTACCGCTGGGCGCGCGCCTCACAGTGCAAGACCGGCTGGAAGGCATGGCCCCGGACTGGCCGGAATCGCTTGCTGCCGTGGCCCTGCGCGACTTGCAGCAGGCGTGGGGCGACAAGCTGCCCGAAGATAGCGCCGACCTGTTCGCCGCGTTGCTGGCGATGGAGCAAGGCGAACTGGTCAAGCTGCTGGCCGTGTGCGTAGCGTCCACGGTGGACGTGGTGACGGCGCGCGCCACGGTGTACCAGCCGGGCGAGGAGCTGGCGCAAGCAGTGGGCCTCGACATGGCCGCATGGTGGAAGCCGAGCGCGGAAGGCTATTTCAAGCACGTTCCGAAGGCGGTTGTTCTTCAAGCCGTGGGCGAGTTCGCGCCCGAGAGCGTCAACCGTCTGGCGAAGCTGAAGAAGGCCGACATTGCCAGCGAAGCCGAGCGGCTGGTGAACGGCACGGGCTGGATGCCTGTCATCTTCAAGGCGGAGGCGCACGCGCCTGCACCCGAGGAGGGCCCGCAGCATGTGGAGCAGGACGGCGCTGAAGAAGCCGCCAGCGTGGCGGATGTACCCGCCGAGGCAGCGGCGGCTTGACCCATGCAAAAGGAAAGCGCCCCGGCCTTGACCGGGGCGCTTCGCTCGGAAGGAGAACCGCCCATGACCCGCATCACCACTAGCCGCCCGCGCATGGCTACGATCTATGCGCCCGGCACGGTGCGCGCCCGCCGCTGGAACGGCGATGGCGACGTGCGCGGCTACCGCCCGCCCTCGGCCTGGACGGCTTGTGCCGACCTCACCGACATTCATCCCATCACGGGCCGCACCTTGCCGCGCGTCGTGTGGCGGCTCATCGAGATGAAGGAGTAACCGCGATCCGCACCGCGCCCAGGCCGTTCCGACCTGGGCGCGGTGAACTTCAAAAATCCGGGCGCGGCAGTGGCTGCGCCCGGTGTAGAAGACCCAACAGCCCGATCAGCACAGAACGCCACTGCCTTTCCTGGCTCCGGCCACTCTATTGGCGCGTCGATGGAGATGGCTGCGAGAGCGCATCACACCTTGATCGGGCCAAACATTCCCGTGTAGATCAGCGTTTCCCAGACCTTCTTGATCCCCTGTCCGGTCTCCTGGCTCACGAACAACGATGACCGCGCGCCGTGAGGGGCACCCAGGAAATACGAGCGCATTGATTCCCATGTCTCGGCCACCTCCGACCAGGTCCAGCACGGCACCTCTTTCTCCAGGATCAGCGGCACTGCGATGGACAGCGGGATCATGTTGTCCGTCGGAAGGAGCTCTTCCCAATTGCACTTGACCAAAATCGGGGTGGTCTCTGCTGCGTAGAACTGCACATCCAGCCTTTCCGCTGTGATGTGAGCAGCGTGGTGGCGGGGAAGGGCGATCACGGAGTCCAGTACATCTTGGCCATCGCCATAGGGGCAGGTGATGAATCCGTTGACGAAGTGCCGCGTGTGATCGAGGCCTTTGTAGCCGCAGCGATCACTTGGTCTGGTTGTGGGGTGACGGCCATGGTGATTGCGCACCAGCGGGTGCCATGTGGGGTATCTGTCAACCACAGGTCCGAGCTCATCCACGATGTCCCGCAGCGCTTGCTTGCTTCGCGCTCTCTCCGACTCGTCCGCATCCCGGGGGCGGGGGACAAGGTATTTTTCCACTTCTTCGTACCCGGCTTGTGCCGCTTCGTCTGCTCGGAATGCCATGATCAATCTCGTCCTTTCTTGATTGCGCGTTATTTATTGAAGTTTCGCATGAAACTGATGTTTTATGCAAATTTCCATAAAAACATGCAAACCTTCAAGGAGTGGTGATTTTTTGATTGGCCTTGGCGTGTCAGCGCGGGCGCCGCCGGGCTTTCGGGTTGCGCCCCGTGCCGACTTCGCCGTCACGGTCATCCGGCTTCGATCCCTCACGCCTTTGCGCCAGCCGGCGCTGCGCGCTGCGCTTGCCTCCAGGGGATCGGCGCACGGCCCATCACCGCCGCGCGAGCTTGGCGCCCCTCGAATACCGCCGAACCGGCTGCGCCGGATCGGCCAGGGCCAGCGACCCGCTGCGATGGGCAGGCTGGGGCGGGTACACAGGGGCTTGCTGAGGCAGGTTGTGTGAATGCGAGCCGTCCTCAACGCTGGCGGTTCTCGCCCATCACGTCACGAAGGACGGTTCATGGACATCCCGCCCGGCATCGCCATGGAGCTTCCACGCCACGCCTCAAGACCAGCGCCGCAAGGTGTGGCTGGGGCGTTCTCGCTTGTCGTCGGGTGGTTGACCTGGCACGCGTCAGTGGGCGAGCCGGTGCAGCCTTCGTGCGGGGATGCCGAGTCGGCCCTGTCTCCTTTCGGTGCGGTTCGGCCCAAGGCGTCCTTGTGTTGCTGTGAATCCTGGCGGTGGCGCGGCTGCGCCTTGGGCTTCATGGCTGCAACCGTCCGGCGAAAACAATTTCCCCTGCACTGCGATGCATTCCTCGCGGTCCAAATTCTTTTCGCCTCCCGGCTCTCCACTGCGTTGCGACCGCAAGCGGTGCAGCCCGCCCGTCCCCCGCCGGCCGGATCACAACAAGGACGCGATGGGCGCGAACCTTGTTCCACCAAAAGGAGATCCATCATGGCCAACATCGGCAGCTTCACCGCAGACAAAGACGGCTACACCGGCACGCTTCGCACCCTGACGCTCAACGTCAAGGTCAAGCTGGTGCCCAACGACAAGGGGGACAACGAGAAGGCCCCAGATTTTCGCCTGCAGACCGCTAGCCACGATATCGGCGCGGCGTGGAAGAAGACCAGCGAGGCCGGGCGGGAGTACATCTCCGTGACCATTGACGATCCTTCGTTCCCGGCCACGGTCTATGCCCGCCTGATCGAAGGCGAGGACGGCACGCACGACCTGATCTGGTCGCGCAGCAAGCCCCAGGCGGCGTGACCGCCGCAGCGCCCGGCCCACGTGGCGGGGCGCAGTGCTGCCTCCGCGGCACTTCAAGGAGGCAATACCATCGCCAAGGCTGCGCCGTGTCGAGCGGCTTTCGCATGTGTTGAGTTGCCCGCTGCAAGCGGTGGCCGGGCGTGTCGGTGCGTTGCACCGCCGGGCTTTACGGGCTGCGCCCCGTGCCGACTTCGCCGTCACGGTCATCCGGCTGCAATCCCTCATGCCTTCGCGCCTGCGGCGCTGCGCGCTTCGCTTGCCTCCTGGGGAAAGCCCTGCGGTCTATCCCCGCCGCGCGATGCTTGGCGCCCCTGCAGTCCCCGAACCGGCGGCGCCGGATCGGCCACGCCAGTGACGTCGCACGCTATGGCGTGTCACTCTTCTTCGCCACAGTCTCCAACTCCTGGCGCACCTGCACCAGTAGCTGGTCGGCCTGCTGCAGGTCGTCGCCGGCATAGGCCAGCGTCAGCAGCGTGAGCGGGTGCACTTCCATGACCTCGCACAGCTCGGCCAGCTTGTTCAAGGTGGGGCTTTTGAGGTCGCGCTCCAGCGTGCTCATGTAGGTGCGGCTGGACACGTCGGAGAACGCCTCCTGGCTCAATCCACGCGCTTTCCTGATGGTCTTTAGTGCCTCCGACAATGTATGTTTCGCTGCCAACCTTGGATCTCCCCAAAATCCAAGATGACAGTCGATTGCGTCCCATAGGGCTACAATCTATAGTGTTCATTCATGTGACCTACCGCTTTTGTGCTTCTACGGAAATCCGCATTTGCGGCTTCTCTCGGAAGCGCAAAGTCGCTTCCGTGTCTTTCCTTAAACCCGCCGATACGGTTCTGCGCTTTCACGCTTCGGCGGGTTGTGCGAATAAAGGGATACCTATGAACCGGCTCATCACCGAGGACGAGCGCAGGCTGTTGCTGGAACACGGCCAGGCCCGCGCCGCTGGCCGGGTCATCGACCCGCTGCCCGTGGTGCGGCTGTTCACGCCGGATGCCCACGCCACCTGGCTGTTGGTGTCGCTCGACCCAGCCGACGGCGATACGGCCCATGGCCTGATCGACTTGGGGATCGGCATGCCCGAGTTGGGCGAGATCAAGCTGTCCGACCTAGCATCCATCGTCGGCCCGAACAAGCTGCCCGTGGCGCGGGATCGGTATTTTCGGGCGGTGCGCCCGCTGTCGGAGTACCTGCGGTTGGCCCGGGAGAACGGTTCCGTCCTCGATTGAGCCGTTCGCGCCACGGCCAAGCCGGGCACATTGAGACTATTTCGGTCTTGCTCCAGACCTATCAGGTCTTGGTCCGCACTGTTGCACCAAACCAGTGCCTCTCTGACGCAAACGGTCATGACGCCAGCCGTGCCATAGGGCACGGTGGATACCGCAGGAGGCCGCATTTCCTCGCGCGCCACCGTCGCATTCAGACGATCCACGCAATCCATCGGATGCTTTTCGTCTTGACACGCAAGTTACTAATCTACCAGCTTATTCACGATTGGACGCTAGTTCGATGCGGTGACTTTGGGGAATGAAACCTGTGACGGCAGTCCTGCGGTTCTACGGGAGCTTGCTTCATGGCCGAGCCGCACCACCTCGCGCGCTGGTATCCGACTGCCGCCTACCTCTACGTCCTGTGCCTGGACACGCTCGCGCTGGCCTGGGAGTACCTACGCCGCCATCCCGACTACCGGCTCGACTGGCTGCGCCGTCCTCGCCGGGAGCAAACGCCGCATGAAGCCGCAAACCGCTGGGGCCTGCGTCTGCTGGAAGACCCGGCCCTGGATGCGCGGGATGCGCATCCGGCCTGGCTGCCGGGCCACGCCGCCGTGGTGCAATTCCACCCCGATGCCGATCCGCCGCCGGATGCTTCCACCTTCGCCTTTTGGCGCATTCCCGGCCACAAGCAGTTGCTGCACGACGGCAAGGGTCTGGCGCTGATCGCGCGCAGCCCCGGCCTTTGCCAGCGCTATGCGCTGGCGCCTGGCCTGGAGGACGGCATGGCCGTGGCCCACGCCTATCGTGGCCGTCGCTCCGCCCCTGTGGCCCCTATGCCTGGTACGCATGCGTCAATGGCTCGGCCCAGGCCGCCCCCTGCGGCGCTGCTGGAGCTGCACACTTTGCAGGCGCTCGACGCCACCCTGGCGGGCGCGTCTTTGCGCGACGTGGCCGAAGGCTTGTTCGGCGTCGATGCCGCGGTCGGTTGGCACAGCGATGGCGGCCTGCGCTCCAAGGTGCGCCGCCTGGCGCGGCGCGGTGATGCGCTGATGCGCGGCGGCTATCGCCGCCTAGCACAGCTGCCGCCGCTTGAGAAGGGTCGCTTTGACGAGGACGCAAAACGACCCTGAGCAAGAGCGCTTCGTTTTCTGAGACTGCCTCCATCCGGTTGCGCTATGTGGCCGGAGCCCTGCAACCGATGGAGGTTCTCACCATGCGTCCTGCTCCCTTGCGGCCTGCCACCGCTCCCGCAACCCCTTCGACCGCTGCTGCACAGCCGCAGCGTTATCTGACCAACGACGAAGCCGCCGAGTACCTGCGGCTGTCGCCGCGCACGCTGGAAAAGCAGCGCGTGCTCGGTGGCGGCCCCAAGTTCCGAAAGTTCGGCCGCCGCGTGATGTACGCCGTGGCCGACCTCGATGCCTGGGCTGCGGATCGCAGCTTCGAGAGCACATCCGATCCCGAATACGCCGAGCACCACTCGGCCGACAGCCGTGCGCGCTGATCGCTGGCGCGCGGATGGCCTTCGCCATGTCCAGCCCTGCGCTGCCGTCCCGGCAGCGGCCCGTGCCGGAGCGCGAACAGCTCGACCTGTTCCGCGCCCTGCCGGGCGACATGGCGCCGCGCGACAGCCAGGACTTGATGGCTTTCCCGTTCTTCTCGCTGGCGAAGTCGCGGCGCGCTGCTCCGATCGACTTTCGCAGCGGGAACGTCACCATCCGCGTGGAAGGCACGCAGGAGCATGGCATCGCCACGATTTGGGACGCGGACGTGCTCATTTGGGCGGCCTCGCAGATCGTGGAGGCGCGCGACGCGGGCTTGCGCCCATCGCGGCTGATGCAGGCCACACCCTACGAGATCCTGCGCTTCATCGGGCGCGGTACGTCGCTGCGCGACTACCAGCGCCTCAAGGCCGCGCTGGATCGCCTGCAATCGACCACGGTGGCCACGTCCATCCGCGAGACGACCGGGCGGCGCCTGCATCGCTTCTCGTGGATCAACGAGTGGAAGGAACTGGCCGATGCCAAGGGGACGCCCTTGGGGCTGGAGCTGATCCTGCCGGACTGGTTCTATGCGGGTGTGCTGGACGCGGCACTGGTGCTGACCATCGACCCGGCGTATTTCCGGCTCACAGGCGGGATCGAGCGGTGGCTGTACCGGCTGGTGCGCAAGCATGGCGGGCGCAGCCGGGCGGCTGGCAATTCGACTTCCGGCACCTGCACCGCAAGTCGGGCAGCACGGCCAAGCCCTACGACTTCGCCTGCGACCTGCGCGCCCTGGTGGCGCGGCAGTCGCTACCGGGCTACATCCTGGGCATCGAACGGCTGGATGGCGCCGAGCTGCTGACGTTCCGGCCAGAGCGTCCCGTGCCGCCCACGGCACGGGGATAACCGGGGCAAAGCCTGTGAATGGGCTCGTGCTATCGGGCGTGCCAGGTATCGTGCTATCAGGCGTGGGACTATCGTGCTATCAGGCGTGTGCATCGGCCGCAAAGCCAGTGCTGGCGCGGGTTTCGACCTCCCTTAACTTCCCTAACTTAAAGTATCTAACTGGTAGTAGAAGCGCCTCGCCACGGTGGACAAGCACCAAGTCGGCGAAAGAAGGGCACGAAAACCGGCAGCAACCGCCGGGCTTTCCAACACGGAGGGCCAGGCCATGATCGTCGCGCTGCTCAACCAGAAAGGTGGCGTGGGCAAGACCACGCTCGCCACCCACATCGCCGGCGAGCTGGCGATGCGCGGCCAGCACGTCGTTCTGCTGGATGCCGACCCGCAAGGCTCCGCGCTGGACTGGACACAGCGCCGCAGCCAGCAAGGTTTGCCGAGGCTGTTCAGCGCCGTGGGCCTTGCGCGCGAAACGCTGCACCAGGAGGCGCCAGAACTCGCCAGGCGGGCCGATCACGTCGTCATCGACGGGCCGCCGCGCATCGCCGCCTTGGCGCGCTCCGCGCTGTTGGCGGCCGAGCGCGTGCTGATTCCCGTGCAGCCCAGTCCCTACGACCTGTGGGCCAGTGCCGAGATGGTGGCGCTGATCCGCGAGGCGCAGGTGTTTCGCCCTGCATTGCGCGCGGCCTTCGTCATCAACCGGCGCGTCAGCACCACGGTGATCGGGCGCGAAGCACGTGGAGCGCTGGCCGAGCAGCCGCTGCCCGCACTGTGCGCGGAAGTGCATCAACGCATCGTGTTCGCCGACAGCGTGGCCGCTGGCCGGCTGGCACGCGAGACGGCGCCAGACAGCGCCGCCGCGCGCGAAATCACTGCGCTGGTTGATGAACTGCTGCGGTGGCCGTGATGACCGCGAAGCCAGCACGCAGCAAGCGCGTCGGCATCGGCGCGCGTCCGCCCGCGAATCCGCACGCCGAGGCGTGGATTCGCCATGGCGGCGCCGACGACCTCCAGAAGGGCGACCTGTACACGGCTCGCCTGACCCTCGACATCACGCCCGCCATGCGGGCGCGCATCAAGGTATCGGCCTTCACGCAAGGCGTGACGGTGGCCGATCTCCTGCGCGCGCTGCTGGAGCGCGAATTCCCGGAGAAGTCCTCATGAACACACCCGCCTCGACGGCTTCGACTGCATCGGCGCCGCCATCCATTCCGCCTGTCGGCGTGGCCGACGGTGTGCCGCTGACGCGCGTTGCGCTCGCATACATCGACCAACGCTTCGACCTCTATCTGCGCTTCGGCGATCCTGCGCGCATCATCCGGTTCGACCGCTGGCGCCGTTGCGCGGTGTTCACGCCGAACGCGGTTCTCTGCCGCATCCGCTGGCAGGCCAACGACTACGGCACGATCCGCTGGCAGCTCATGGTGATGCAGGCTTGCATGCCGATGGATGGCGCGCAGCGCATCCGCGGTGTGCAACCGGGGGCGCGCCTGTTGCTGCACGCCGAGGGTGAACAGTCGGTGCGTGCAGTACTGGCGCGCATCGACGCCATCGAGGCACTGTGCATCACGCCCGCCACCGCCTCGCCCGCGTACTGGCCAACGCTGGGCAACCGGCTCGCTGCGCGTCTGCCGCTGCCCGAATACAGTGCCGAGCGGCATGCCGCATGGTTGGCCGGGAGGGCGTTGCCATGACGGCCCATCCTCGCTCCCGCCTGCGTGTTCGCCTCGTGCTGGCGGGCCTGTCCGCCTGCGGCCTCGCTGCGCTGGCCTGGGCGTCCTTCGTGCATCCACTGCCGCGCCTGACCTACAACCCGTCCGACAGCGTGGCGGTCGGCTGGTATCGCGTCGATCCGCTCGACCATCGCGCCAGCTCGCTGCCACGTCCGCCGCCGCCTTCATTGCACGTGGGCAGCATCGTGCTGGTGCCACTGCCCGTCGAGGCCGCCGCGCTTGCTGCGCAGCGCGGCTACCTGCCGATGCGCATTCCGCTGCTCAAGCGCGTAGGCGCGATGGCGCCGCAAGAGGTGTGTATCGCTGACGGCCGAGTACGCATCGACGGCGTGCCTTCGGCCGCCGTGCTGCCTGCTGACCGCTGGGGCCGGCCACTGCCATCATGGCCGCAGTGCCGCCGCCTTCGGTCTGGCGAGCTGTTTCTGCTCAGCGTGACCAATCCGGCATCGTTCGACAGCCGGTATTTCGGGCCGGTCAGCGCAGCCGCCGTGATCGGCGTTGCGCGCCCGGTCTGGCTGGAGTCGCGCCGATGATGGCCGCCGATTCGCTGCACGTCGCCGTGCATCCTGTCGTGCTATCCGGCGTGTCATTCCGACTGCTTTTGCCATGTCGTCGCGCGTGCAGTGCGGATGCATTCGCTCCGCACTTCGCACTGCCTCCGGCGCAGCCGTCCCACGTGCAGGCGTCTTGCCTTGAACACGGCTGGCCTGCGGCCATTGCCGTGTTCGCCGGTGCGCTGGCTGCTGGTGCAGCCTGGCTACCGGGCCGCAATTGCCGGGAGCGGATGCGGGAGGCAAATGCGGAAGGCAAGATAAAAGGTCGCAGCACTTCGTTGTGCGGAAAGCCAAGCTGCACGTGGGGTTGGCGCGGCACGCGCCAGGGAGCAGCGGCGTGCCGCCAGAGTGCGCAATGCCGCATTGGCATTGGCGAAGATGCGTGCTTCGCACGCCTAGTTACTCTGGGCTGGGATGAAGGTGCCACATGAGCAAGCGCGACGACGACCATTTCCGCGTGCGGCCTGGTGCTCCGAAACAGCGTGGCGATGCCTTCATCAACCAGGTGCTGCGCCAGACCAACAAGGCCGGCGCCAAGTTCGGCGAGACGGCTGGCAAGACCGGTCAGAGGCCTGGTTCCCGATTGGGGCGCGGCCACGTTGCGGCCCGCTTTGCCGGGGCCTCGCTCGCGCCCAACGCCCGGCGCGTGACGATCAAGGCGGGCCTGGTCCATCTGGCCAAGGCCGGGCCGCGCTCGACCGCCGCGCACCTGCGGTACATCGAGCGAGAGGGCGTCGATCGCCGGGGCGGGGCAGGGCACGCCTACGGCCCGGCAACCGATGCGGCGGATACCACCGCCTTCGAGGAGCGCGGGCGCGAGGATCGGCACCAGTTCCGCTTCATCGTCTCGCCAGAGGATGCCGAACAGCTCGATGACCTGCGCACCTACACCCGGCACCTGATGGCGCGCATGGAGGCTGACCTGGGAACCCGGCTGGACTGGGTGGCGGTGGACCACTGGAACACCGACAACCCGCACACGCACGTCGTATTGCGCGGCAAGGACGACACAGGGAAAGACCTCATCATCTCCCGCGACTACATCGCCCAGGGGATGCGCCGCCGTGCCGCTGAACTGGCGACCGAGTGGCTGGGGCCACGCACCGAGCTGGAGATCCAGCGTGCCATGCAGCGTGAAGTCGATCAGGAACGGTGGACGGGGTTGGACCGTACCTTGCAGCGTGAGGCCAAGGACGGGTTGGTGTTGCCGGAGACGTTGGCGGCACCCCGGCTGCAACGGCAGCGACAAATGCTGATCGGCCGCCTGCAGCACTTGCAACGCATGGGCCTGGCGACCGAGCAGCGGCCCGGCGTTTGGGCCATCCACGAGGAGGCCGAGCCGACCCTGCGGGCCATGGGCGAGCGCGGCGACATTATCCGCACCATGCAGCGCGCCATGAGCGGCCAGGAGCGTGAGTTAGCCGTGTTCCAGCCTGGCGAGGATGGTCGCACTCTCGTCGGCCGCGTGGCCGGCAAGGGCCTGGCCGACGAACTCAATGACAAGGGCTACCTGATCGTCGATGGCATCGACGGCAAGGCGCACTACGTCGCGCTGCCGCCGCGGTCGGAGCTGGAGCAGTATCCAACCGGCGCCGTGGTAGAGGTAAAAGACGCGACCGAGATCCGCAGGGCCGACCGGAACATTGCTGCGCTGGCAGTGGGTGGCATCTATCGCACCGACCATCACCTGGCGCTCGCCCAGGGCAAGGCCACGCCCGACCGCGACCCGCGCGAGGTGGTGGCGGCGCACGTGCGCCGGCTCGAAGCCTTGCGGCGTGCCGGCATCGTGGAGCGCGTGGTCGAAGGCGTTTGGCGCGTGCCCGACAACCTGGCCGAACGGGGGCGGCAGTACGACGCGCAGCGGCTGGGAGGCGTGGCGGTGGAGCTGAAATCGCACCTGCCCATCGAGCGGCAGGCCCGCGTGATCGGGGCGACCTGGCTGGATCAGCAACTGATCGGCGGTGGCAAGGGATTAGGTGACCTGGGCTTTGGTAGCGAGGTTAAGGGTGCCCTGCAACAGCGCACCGAGTTCCTGGTCGAGCAGGGGCTGGCCGAGCGGCGTGGACAGCGGGTGATCCTTGCCCGGAGCTTGTTGGCGACGCTTCGGGAGCGCGAACTGGTGAAGGTCGGGAAGGACATAGCGGCAGAGACTGGGCTTGAGTATCGGCCAGTGTCTGAGGGGCTGCGCGTCAACGGAACCTACCGGCGTAGCGTCATGCTCGCCAGCGGGCGCTACGCGGTGCTAGATGACGCCCTTGGGTTCAGTCTGGTGCCGTGGAAATCAGTGCTTGAGCAATGGAAAGGACGTCAAGTCGCCGCAACGGTTTATAGGGGGGCTGCCACATGGGAGTTGGGGGTCCGCGGAGGCATATCACTTGGTTAGTTCCGGTCTTTTAGGCCCATTCCGGGCGCAGGTGAGAATGCCTTGCGCACCTCGCCGCTAGGTCTGTCTTTTCAATTCTCGCCCGCTGAGCGACTAACCTTCCTCCAAGGCAGAGACGAGACGCCGACCGTGAAAGGTCATATGCAAATGTTCCGCGCGGTCGGCATCCTCCGGAAGGAGCGCTGCAGTAGGCGCTTCAGGCCCGAGTAGGATCGCTTCTGGTCGCTCCATCATCCGATTCGTCGAGAGGAGGTAAAGAAGGGACGGGCCGCTCACCAAGGTGTAGACGGCGGCTAGGCGCCTATGGCGCGCGAGCGATATTACGGTCTAGTGCAAGTTGAGGTCTGCCTCTGCGATTTCTCGGGTCATCGCGGCCAGTGGCGGTAAAGCCCAGCAGATTGGTGCAACACAGGGCAATACACAGGACTTCGTGATGCCGTCAACGACATCGCTTTCTTCGGTCGTGAAGGAAATGCAGATCATGGTTTTTCCTGGCATTGTCTCTACCGAAGCCGATGCACTGCTAGATGGCTCCGCCGGTCTCTTTTCTTAATCTGCCAATACGCTCAACATGAAACGCCCCCTGGTAGTTGTCACCGATACTGTCTTCCCTGATCTACGGATCACTCAGGAAATTCTCTCCCCTCTATGCGAAATAGTCGTCGTCAAAGATGCCATCGACGATGGCTTGGGGTCTTTGCTGCGCGAGGCAACGGGTGTCATCAACTGCTACGTGACGCTTACGCCAGAGCACGTCCAGGAAATGCATCAGTGCCGCATCATCTCGCGCACAGGAATTGGCCTGGACACAGTGCCGATTGATCTCGCGACGCGGCAGCGGATTCAGATCACGAATGTTCCTGACTACTGCCTCGACGAAGTGGCAGATCACGCACTGGCGCTGGTTCTTGCCCTGCAGCGTGGCATTTGTCTAGCCTCTAACGCCACCAAGGCAGGCGAATGGAATGTCCAATTGTCCGGTCGCCTCTCGCGCTTGAGGGGGCAAACGTTCGGCCTCATGGGCTTTGGCCGAATTGGCCGCTCGGTAGCGGCGCGTGCTCTCGCCTTTGGCTTTCGGGTCATAGCGCACGACCCTCACATGCCTGCTGCCACGTTGCAGGCCTATGGGGTAGCGCATGCAACATGGGATGAAGTCATTGAAAGCTCCGACGTGCTCTCACTGCATATTCCTATGACTGACGCTAATCGTCACATGATCGATGCGCATGCACTGTCTCGCATGAAAAAGGGCGCGGTGCTGGTGAACACTGCACGCGGTGGGCTGGTCGATACTGAAGCTGTGATTGACTCACTGCAGTGTGGGCATCTGGGCGGAGCTGGACTTGATGTATTGGATCGCGAACCTCCAAGCCGCCAACAACTTGCCCATGGTTTGGACAATCTACTGATTACGCCGCACGTGGCCTTCTATTCGGAAGAAGCGATGCAAGATCTGCAAAGACAGTCTGCACAAGCCGTCGCTGACGTGTTGCAAGGTAAAGAGCCGCGACACTGGGCCAACCGCTGGTAGCTTGGTACGGTGCAAGGGGGCTGCGGTGCCCCTATTTTTTCGTGATTCCCAACTTGCGCAGCTTGCCCGCCACCGAGCTGTGTGAGAGTCCTAGCTGGGCTGCCAATTTGCGCGTACTGGGGTACTTGGTGTATAGATCCAATAGCAGTTCTCGCTCAGTCTGCTCCATTCGAGCAGCGTAGGTGTCCCCAACGGAATGTGGGGTGATCGAGGCTGCCTCAGCAAACGCCGGTTCACCATGGAACGCGTTTTGCTGTCCGCGGCGAATCTCGTCGGGCAAGTCAGACATTTGAAGTGTCTCGGATTCAGCCAAAGTAACAGCGCGAAACAGCAAGTTCTCCATCTCTCGAGCATTGCCTGGCCAAGCATAGGCGCATAAGCGAGCCATTGCCTCGTCTGTGATTTCGCGGCACGGCTTGCCAATTTGGGAAGCTGCCCTCGCGATGAAGTGTTTCACCAGTTCAGGAACGTCGACCCCACGGTCGCGGAGTGGAGGCAGATGGATGGTGAGCACATTCAGGCGGTAGTACAGGTCTTCTCGAAATTGCCCAGACTTCACCAGTTCTGGTAGGTTGCGATGTGTTGCTGCCAGAATTCGAACGTTCACCCGAGTCTCTGCTGTGCCTCCGATGCGCATGAAGGAGCCATCCTGCAAAAAGCGCAGTAGCTTTGCCTGCAAGTAAGCGGACATTTCGCCAATCTCGTCCAGGAACACCGTGCCGCTGTCGGCGAGCTCGAATAGCCCCGGTTTGCCGGTGCGTTGTGCGCCACTGAAAGCCCCGGCTGCGTACCCGAATAGCTCGCTTTCGGCCAGGCTTTCAGGTAGCGCTGCACAGTTGAGCGCAAGGAATGGTCGCCCCGCACGGAGCGATAGCCGATGACAGGCTCGCGCGACAAGTTCTTTGCCAGTGCCTGTTTCACCGGTGATAAGTACGGGTGCGTGAACAGGCGCGAAGCGGTTGATGAGCCTGACAGCATCGAGCATGCCCGTCGATCTGCCAAGCAATCCGGTATCTGCGAGTGTTTCCCGTTTCTCGATTGCATAGATGTCCTGACCCAATGTGGCCGCAGCACGAAAAATGAACACAGCACCATGCGCATCTTCATGCGCATCACCGACCTGCTCAACGACAGGCAGAACGTCTACGAGGAAGGGCTTTCCTCGAACGGAAACCTCTCCCCCGGCGCAGGACTGCAGTCGGTCAGCCAGGCAATTCCCAAGCGCTGGATCTACGAGTGCTCTCAAAGGCGGCTGTGCCAACAAGCTTGTGGCTTCAAGCGAGAACACATCCCTGGCTGCTGCGTTGGCGAGGATGACATTCCCCGACATGTCGACTGCAATCAGCGGCGTTGAAATTGCATTTACCAGTGCATCGAACTGCATGCGCTGGCATTCGTGAGGCAGTAACTCAACTTGTCGTACTGACTGCACGCCTTGCACGGACATCAAGTCGTCAATAAGCAAGTGGGCGCTGGAGGTACTAGGCGAGTCAAAGTCTAGGTAGGTCCGATTTGCTGCAACCTCAATACCACGCAAAGATAAGCCCCGCCGCTCAAGTGTCGTGAGCAGTTGAGGTCGAGGGCCGGATCGGCCGTCACTTGTCACTTCGATCTTCATGAACTGATGTAAGAAAAATTGTACAACTTGACCTGTGTGTGCACTGGGTTGTGCAAATTTTCGCACACTTCGCGTGGGAATTTTGGTAAGTGGTTGATTTGATTTGATTTTTTTCCTGGCACGTCATTTGCACTTATGACGCGTGCCATCCGGCACTTTTCTCAACCTGCTTCAACCAATCAGCCTGAATCATGAGCGCAAATTTAAACGGAATCGACGTCGCCGGACTGCATGCCTTTGCGGCAGCTGTTAAAGATGACCAAAAGAAGGGCATCGTGCAATTCAATGTGAAGACAAACTGGGAGGGTCAGACGCGCACGGTTGCAACCGCTTCGGAGTACGTTCTCGGCGGTCAAAAGCATCAACGCCATTTTGAAATAGCCGCTGACGAGCCTGGTGAACTGCTGGGCAAAAACTCTGCGCCCAATCCACAAGAAGTGCTTATGGCAGCACTTAACGCCTGCATGTCGGTAGGCTACGTTGCAAACGCGGCAGCTATGGGCATCGCCATTGAGAAACTGGAAATTACCACGGAAGGCGAGCTGGACCTGCGAGGTTTTCTCGGGTTGGATCCCAATGTGAAACCCGGTTATGAACAGGTTCGCTACACCGTAAACCTGCGCACCAACGCGCCACGAGCCAAGGTTGAAGAGCTGCACGAGTTGGTCATGCGCACGTCGCCAAACTTCTCAAACTTCGCCAGCCCGATCAAGATGATCCCCACACTCGTGGTGGAAGTGCCCTAACTGCCCTTTTTTCTAGGCACACAGGGGAGAGGGCAAAAGTCGTATCCCTTGTGCTGAAGACACCTGCTTTTACCTTGCCCAATGAATCCCAAGCTTATCTACATCACTGACACTTATTGCTGCTGGTGCTACGGCTTCAGTGGCGTGGTGCACCGGATCGCGCATGAATATGCTGGCCACCTCGAAACTAGGGTTGTAAATGGAGGAATGGTGCCGCGCGACCTGCCGTTGCAGAGTCTCTTCGCTTCGTTCCCCGATCCGATAGCTCTTCATGAGCGCATATCGACACTGTCGGGCCAAACGTTCGGTGAGCCCTATTTAGACCATCTTCGGGCGTTGCCGAATTCACAAAGAGTCCTGAATTCTTCGCTTCCTGCCCGAGCCATGAACGCTTTCAAAGCTACCGGGGCTTCCAGCGAACTCGGGATCACAGAGGAGATTCAAGGTGCTTACTACCGAGATGGTCTTGATCTGAGCAACATTTCGACTTATGAGCGTTTGGCTGCGAAATTGGGTGTTGAATTTTCGTCTTTTGAGCGAATTTTTAATGACCCTGCAACGGTTGCTGCGGTTCAGTCGGAGTACGACTGGGTGAAACGCGTCGGCGTACGAGGATTTCCAGCACTGCTGCTTGAGCGAGAGGGCGAACTCGTGGAAATTTCCCGTGGATTTGCCGACTATGGCAGTGTTCGTCGTGTACTGAGTCAAGTGCTATCGGAAGAGCACAAGGAACATGGGCCTTTGGAGGCAAATGCCTGCCGCCTTGACGGCAGTGGATGCAGCTGAATCGACGAGGCAATTCTCGAACTCTTCATGCATTTCAAGGGCTACGGGGCGCGGTTGGCTTAGTCCTCCAAGACTTCAATGTCATTTCATGGAGGTCGTGCTGATGCGTACGATTATTCCATCCGCATCCAACCATTCTGCGGTTCATGTGTCAGCACCCGGCCGCAACTCAATGGCATCGGCTCCCCATCCCGTCGACAACAAATGCAAGACCTAGGCAACGCCTCACTCAAGCCCTCGCACTCTAACCGTATGAGAGTATTTTTATGACATTCGATTTTGATCAACCGATCTCGCGCCAGGGTACAAACGCTCTTGCGGAGGATGGCTACGAGAATTATCTGTTCGGAGCCGAGCCGTTGGTGCCGGAGTTGAAAGTGCCCAGTATGGAACTGGTGTCCATGTGGGTTGCCGACATGCAGCTAGCTGCACCAGAGGCGGCCATCGACGCCGTGCGCGAGCGGCTGCAGCGCCCCATATTTGGCTACACCATGAACTTTGACGACCAGTTGTACGATGCCTTCTCGGCATGGTGCGAACGGCGGTATGGCTGGCGCTTCGATCGTGACCAGATGATGGTATCCATGGGGGTGATTCCAGCGCTATCCGGCCTCGTTGAGTACATCTGCGATCCCGGTGACAAGGTGCTCGGTTTGACGCCTTCATACGGCTACTTCAAGCACGCGGTTGTGAACCATGGCGGGATTTTTGAGACATCTCCCTTGCGAAAGAGCAATGATGGGGACTACGAGATCGACTTCCAGGACTTCGAGCGCAAGGTTCGCGATCCATCTGTCAAGCTGTTCTTTCTCTGTCATCCCCACAACCCGACCGGACGCGTCTGGACCGCAGAAGAGTTGCGGCGAATGGGCGAGTTGTGCCTTTCCAATGGCGTCAAGATTGTCTCCGACGAGATCCACTGTGACCTGACCCGCACGGGCGTGACGCATGTGCCCATGGCCAAGCTATTCCCCAATAGCAAGGACATCATCACCTGCATGGCGGTAAGCAAAACGTTCAACTTGGCCGGGATGATGATCGCCACGGTGCTCATCCCCGACGCCGAGCTTCGCGCCACCTGGAAGCGCAGGCACTATCCGTTCGTTAATCCGCTGAGCCTTGCTGCGGCAGTCGGTGCCTATCGAGATGGTGAAGCTTGGCTTGTGGCGCTCAGGCAATATCTCGACGACAACTTTGCATTCATGCTGCGCTATCTCAAGGAATGGCTTCCCAAGGCACGTTTTCAGATTCCGCAGGCTACGTATCTGGCGTGGGTGGATTTGAGTGCTTATTTTGATGAATCAGTCAATCTGACCAGATTTTTCCTCGAAAGCGCCGGGTTGATTCTCGAAGGGGGGGAGATGTTTGTCGAGAACGGCGACCAATACGTCAGGCTTAACCTTGCATGTCCTCGTGCCCAAGTCGAAGTAGCCTTGAAGAGGTTAGCGGCAGCCATTTTTTCATTGAAATCCTAGTGAAAGGCATTATTTTTGTAGCACCTAACTAAAAAGAAACGGCACGGTGAAATGAAATGAATCATCTCGACCCAGTTGCCCTCGA